>JBDLRR010000176.1:0-22992 GCA_039799985.1 Pseudomonadota bacterium
GGTCCTGAGGCACTCCGCCCGACACCCTTGTTTCAAAGTGCAGGTGATAACCTGTGGCGCGTCCGGTTCTGCCGACATAACCAAGCAGCTCTCCGGCACGCACAAATTGTCCTTCACGAACGGCCAAACGCAACATATGCGCATAAAGGGTTTGAGTGTCGTGGTCGTGACCGACGATTGCAACAACTCCATAGGCGCGCTTTCTCTTGGAGAGCAGAACCTGACCGTCGGCGGCAGCTACAATAGGGTCACCTTTGAGCCCCTTGATATCCACACCCGCATGCAGGCGACCATGACGCATTCCAAATGGACTAGTGATGTGCCCATCGAGTGGCCAACTGAGGTCCACGGGAAAAATGGTCTTGAGCACGTTCCCGTTGCCAAGACCCTGAGCGGGCATATCGATTGCAACATCGACATCGGTTTCATCCGACTCTTCAACGGCATTGTCTGAACCATCACGGCCAGAGGCCTTTTCGGCTGAAGCCTGATCATCAAAACCAAAAAAACGACTTTCAACCAATCGCTGGCGCGACAGGAAAACCGGGTCCAATTGCACGACTTCCGATGACTCTGCGATAGAACCTCGCAAAAAAAGCTCGGAAGATTCGCGCTTCGCGATGCAACCGACGGTCGCCAGGAGGGCGATCGGCAGCAAACATCCACTCACACGAAACAAAAACATTCTCCACTCCCATCATCTGGACACCGCCCGAACCGGAATTCGCACCACAACACAAAACGTCGCGGCTCGCCTGTGAGTCCTCGGCCAGCAATGGCCTGAACTTGAACGGTCAGCGTCAAACTAGGAACACAACAAGGAGGCGACCACAGGGGGGCCTTCTTGGTTGCTCAGTCAGTATTAAAACCCTAGTCCGATTCTTCGACTGATGCAACCCAACGAATGGACTGCAATTTTGGAATGTTATATTTTTTTGGCGGCCTGGAACGCTAAAAACTTGAATGTCAAGCCCGGAAAAAGCTTAACAAACGGGCGTTTCAGGTACTCGGAGTAAAGACGAATGGATAGGACACCGACACCTGTCCACCTCCCCGAGGCAACGGAAACTTCCAGCGCTTGATCTCGCTGGCAATGCAGTTTTCGGTGGGACCATCGGCCAAATCACTTTGACTGATACTTGCAGTTGAGACGCGACCGTCTGGGGTGATGATGAATTTCGATGTCACACGCCCCTGCAGACCGCGCTTGGCCTGCAATCGCCGCTCGTAACAAGCTTTGATTTTTGCGAGGTTGGCACGAATCACCGCTTCGATTTCTTCTCTGCTCAGGTTACCTTCCAGAACACTGTCGCCCGATGGCGCCGCGACTGAACCGACACGAATTTTTCCGCCACCGCCGCTATCCCGACGTCCTCCGGCACCACTTCCGCCGGCACCGAAACCGCCCGCACCCAGACCGTTCAGTGCATTGCCGGGTCCTCCGGCCGAAATTGAGTTACCTTCACCAATTCCGCCCAGGCCCATGCTGCCGCGTTTTCCGCTGCCACTGCCGCCGCCAAGCCCACCACCATTGGCTTTCACGCCGATCGCAATTTTGCCTGCACCTTCAGCATTGATGGTTTTGCCAATGTCACTGCCCAGACTGTCCAGATTCAAGCCGCCAAGTTCATCCTTTTTTCCACCTTCGACGCCCATCATGCTGGCTTTGTCGTTGCCTTGTCGCTGTCCAGCAAATGCCCCCGAGGTTCCGCCTTTGGGCCCGCCACCATTTCCGGCGCTGGCCTTGTTGTTTTGAGGCCCCAAAAATGGATCCTTGGTGTTTTTCTTTTCACCCGTGACAGGTCCCTGATTCTTGGCGGGCGACTCTGGCTTTGGAGTTGCGCGTTGAATGTTGGTGTTGACAGCCGGCTTCGGAGTTTCCACCTTTGGTGCCGGAGTGGATTTGGTCTTTGGCGTCGGTGGAGGCGTCGATTTTTTCTCGGGTGCGGGAGTTTTGATCGCAACCGTTGGCTTGGGAGCTGGAGGTTCTGGCTTGTCGGTTGGCTTGGGTGTCGGTGTTCTCACCATGAATTGTGTTGCCCATGCCTCGTCAGTTGCACCTTCCTGAGGAGGGTTGTTTGCATTGGCAATGCCAATGAGCAAAGCCAGCACAAAATAGAGGACGGCCGCATAGGAGAATATGATCGGCTTTCCGTCGATGTCTTCAACCTTGCGCAGAACCGGATTCGGAAGTGCAACGCGAGTCATGAAATAACTGATCGTTCCGTGCTGAACGAGCGCCATATCATTGGACGCCAATTGAACTTCAGAAGGACCCTTGACCTGCTCGAAACGAGCACCACGACGAACACGTGCACGCATTTCATCGTTCAAATAGACAACTGTCTTTGAACCTTTAACATCGGCGAGTCTCAGGTTGCGAGTGTTGGCTTTCGGACCAACACCAATCAATTCACCTTCATGTTCGTTGCCCAATATCACCTTGTTGCTGCGCGGCTCATCGCCGGCAATTTGCTCGCCTCCATAATGGCGAACATCAAGGATACTCTGATCCCAAAAGGCAACTACTTCCAAAGTGGCGCCGGAACGGCGATCCTTCTCGGCGGTGAACAACAAGCGCGAGTTGACCACTCTCGGTTGCTGCCCCTTTTGCGCATCTTCCCGGGTGTCGGGTCCGGTATCTTCTTTTGCCTGGGCTTTAGACTCGGAACTATCAGTTGCCGTTTTGACTTCAATGGTGACATCGCCAATGGAAATTCGATCGCCAGCTTTGATGTTTGCACTCACGTCAACCCGCCGACCATTGAGAAGCACGCCCACATCGCTGGCCATGTCGATGACTGCTGTCACGCCCGTTTCCGGGTCGGTCTCAATCATTGCATGGATTGGCTCAATCGAACCACCCGACAAAACGATGTGATTTGTCGTCAGGCGACCGATGATGATTTGTCCGGCCTCGAGAACTACGGAGTCGGGATATCCCGTCATTACCTTGTTTGCGACAAGCAGCAGAGCCATAGGTCAAGTCCCTTCGTAATTCCTATTCATTTCCTGTCGCGCCGGATCCGCCCGCAGGCGACGCGGCTTGTGGGCCGTTTCCAGTCTTTTCACCAGCAGCAGGAGCAGATGCTTTGGCTTTGGCTGCTTCAGCACGAGCTGCTTCTTCCTGGTTTTGCAACTTGCTCAAAAAATTCCGGGCGCGAGTATCGATCTCATAATTCGAACCGGGTGATTCATTGTACTTTTCAAGCAAAGCAATTGCTTCTTTGCGCTTGGAAGGAATCGAACCCGTGGCAAGTGCAAGATTCCAAAGCAGCCGCTTGTCACCTGGCTTCGCTTTCTGCACAGCACGAAGATACTCAATAGCCTCTTCAGGTTTTCCGGACTGCCGATAGGCAATACCCAGTGCTGCTTTAACATTGAGATTGCGCGAAGCAGAGTCTTTCAGGCGATTCAACTGACTCAGTGCACCTTCGTGATCTCCGGCGCGCAGAGCAAACAGCGCCAATGTCAGAGCCGATGGCTCGTAATTCTGCTTGGCGGCCTCTCTGAAGGCCGCCATCGCAAGCACAGTCTTCTTTTCAACATTAAACATCACACCACGGGCATGCAGAACTGCTGCCGCAACTTTTTCTTTTCCTCTGCCGACCGCTTCAGCCGTGTCCAAAAGGTATTGAACCATTCCTAAATCTCGACGCAAGAGTGCCGTGTAAGCAGCCTCAATGAGGATCCAAGGGTCACGCGAGGAGCTTGTTGAACCGCGCTTCTCAAGGACACTCAAAAAATCACGACTTGAGCCCGACATGCGCCTGAAAACAAGATAAGAAATGAGTGCTCCGCCATCATCATTGCGTTCACGAACTGCCTGCTCAAGTTCTCGAAGAACGTCTTCCAGTTTCGGTTGCGGAATCTGCCCCGCGAATGTCTCCTCATTTGCCAGAGTCGTCATGACAAAGCTGACGCTCGACTGTGGCGAATTCAGCTTGGGCGCAGCCGCAGGCTGGGCTGCTGCGGGAGTTTTCTCACCCGAGGCCGACTTTGCTTTCGCTGATTTGGCTGAAGAAGACTCAGCAGCCCCGGATGCACCAGAATCCGAGCCATCATTTGTGGATGCACAACCAACAACCAAACCCAAAAGCACTACAGAAGGAAAGAGACGAAAACGATTCCAATTCAACATCGTCACTCTCCTTTCAATTCAAGTGCAGAACGCACTTTGGAAACATCCATGACCTCGGTACCAACAAAAACCGCCTCAGGTACCCAGTCATCGGGTTTGCTGAACTTCGAAGGTTCGAGGCGAGCCATTGCTGAAATTACCTTTTGTCCGTATTCGGTGTAGACACCAAACTTGGAAACCAATACTGCGGCGTTTGAATAAAAGTCCTTGGCCTTCTTTTGAAAGTCGGCGGCAAATTCTGCGAATTTTGCTTTGACCTTGAGCCATGCATCACCCGAAATACCCGGTGGCTGAGGTGGGTTCAAAAGTTCAGCAGCGACCAATTCGTGGGCATAGCCAATCACGTACAGACTGGCGACCGACCATTCCGCATCACCGACTCCTTCAGCCATGATGCTGAATCGATCCTTGAGTGCAGTCAGAGCTGCGTTGCGTTTACCTATATTCTGTCCCAGTTCGGCACCAGACTTCCCTGCAGCCAAGGGTTCTTTTCGAAATTTTTCGAGCTGCGGATACTCTTTGGCGAACTTGATTGCACCCACAAACGACAGAGCTGGCCCCGTCACATTTTTCTTGTTCGATTCATAAACACGAATAATCTGCTGTTGGGCTGCGCTTGCCTTTGCAGAATTTCCTGCACGCTTGGCGGCCTCCTCGATGCGATGATAGAGCTCAATCTTTTCCGAAGCATTGGACGTGAGGGCAATCATTGTCCGTTCGGCAAAATCAACAAATTCCTGATATCGTCCTGACCGTTCCAATGCACCGCCCAACGATTCGGCCGCAGCTGCAGCAGCAGGACCTCCAGCGCTGATGACCTGCGGACAAACCTCGCGCGCACGTTCAGCCTGCGACAAAGCTTCATAATACGCGCAGGCGCCTGCCAACAGCTTGGCCGATTTGGGCGATGTCGGAAAACGGGTCAAATACATACGCGCGTAATTGACCGCAGTTTGAAGCTGAAGTCTGCCGGCAGAAAGATCGATGATCTCAAGCATCGCGTCGCCAACCAAAGTGCTCTTGGGAAAGTCTGAAATCAGACGTTGATAAGACTGCACCGCTTTGTCGAGTTTGTTTGCCTTGCGATAGTTGATGCCCGCATTGAACCAGGCGGCATCGGCTTTGGAATAAGATCTGTCGCTGGCCAAACGTTCGAATTCTTGCGCTGCCTGTTCGAACTTTCCACCGGTTTCAAGATCTTTGACTTCTTCAAAACGGTTGGCACGTTTGATTTCAACAAGGCGTTTGCCGATTTCACCGTTTGCAAGCGCGGGAATTGCAAGCAATTCGTTTGTGGTGGTGGCAAGTTTCTTCTTGTCATTCTTGGAAATCAACAACAAGAATTCGGCTGACAGCGAACCTTCTTTTCGGTTCGATCTCTCTTTGGCCAGGACCATCAGACGCTTTTCGGCTTGTGGCAGATTATTTGTTTTCAGAAAAATTTCAGCAGTATCGATCTGGCAATCTAGAGTGCCTGGCTTTCTCGGAAATGCAGTCATGTAGTTGTCGCAGACGGTCACGTAGTCCTGAAGCTCTTTGCTGAGCGGTCTCGATGGTTGTTCTGGCTTGAATTGAACTGCGCGGAATGCAGCCATCTCTTTCTGGACAAGAAAATAGGATGAGGTTCTCTGGTATTCGAAAGCTTTTTCATAACGCTGAGGATCACTGGTACGAAGTTCTTTGTTGGAGGTGAATCCTGCAAAGGTTTTTTCCGCGTCTTTGTATTGATCGCGCATGTATTGCAGCTCACCCAACAGGAAGCGGACTTCCATAGCCTCTTTTCGATTTGAATAGGCTGCAAGGTAAATTTTGTAGCCCTTGATTGCCTGTTCAATGTAATATGCACTCTTGTCTTTTTGCCCCAGGAAATGCATCTTCTTGGCATAAGTGTAGCCAACATTGTGCATTTTCTCTTTCAATTCCTTAAGGTCCGGTGACTGTGCATTTGCTTTTGCCCACGGCGAATCTGCAGCAAAGGCCCGATTCAATTCCATGACCTCTTTCCAAAGAAGAGTTTTGTCGTTCTTCAGGTTCGCGGTGTCGACGATTTGAATCTGCAAATCCGCAGAGCGCAAGTCATTGGGTTTGCGCGCGATAAACGTTTTGAGCACGCGCACGCTCTCGTCGTACTCGCCCTTGTCTTGAAGCAACGTGGAAAGCTTGTTGTATAAATCTCCCAGATTTTTTTCACTGGCGTTTTTGCTGTAATAATCCATTGCGGCGTCGGTCTGTTTGAGCTCAACAAACGCGAGAGTCATGTCGCGGATTGCTTCATCCTTCAGCCGGATTCGCGTGCCTTTCGAAGCGGAATCCGATGAATTGGCGAGGTTGACAACCAATTTCCATTTCTCGAGCGCCTTGCCGTAGGCCTGCAGATTGTAATGGCACCAACCGATTTTGAACTCCGCATAGGGTCGGATTGCCGCACGCGTGAAGCGAACAACTTCTGTGAACGACACCAATGCTTTGCCGAAGTCCAATTTTGCAAAATAATATTCGCCGAGAGCGTAGTGTGCATCTGCAACTCGCCGGCTGTTTGGAAACTTTTGCACAAGTCTACTGTAATACTGGGCTGCTTCCTTGTTCTGCCCCAACTGGTCGAACGCATACGCCAATTGAAAATAGACTTCGTCGATCCCTCGCCCTTCTGGATATTCAGTGATGAACTGCTGACAGCGCTGGATGACCTTGCTCGTCCACATTTTGCTGACGCTCATGCTGAACTTGGGCTCGATCCCCCGACGCCCACCTTCGTCCCATTTCTTCCAAGCGACGTCGTAACTCCGTGTCTCATTGAAAAACGAAAGCGTCGCCTTCTGGTGAAGGCTTTCAATGAGGCGCTTCATAATCTCGGGACGTTGTTCCGACTTTCTGGGCAAGCGGCCTACAAGCGGCTCCATAGCTCGTATTTCGTTGTCGAGAGCAGCACCCAGGTTCTTTTCAATTGCCGCAGTTTCGAAGTCGCTGCGGTTGATGCCTCCACCGCGCTCTTCACGCTTTTCGCGCTCGGATTTACCGCGCTTTTTCTTGTTTTCGATTTCGTTGTCGGTACGTTCCTTGACTTGAACCTGCTGCGGGGCCGAGTTCAATTTGTTTTGACCTGAACCACCGAGTGAACCGGGTGATGCTGACGCAATTCCGGCGCCCACCACCAAAAACAACGCAGTGCTGACACTCGCCCACTGAATCATTTCGATTTGCCCTTCTTGGGAATTCCACCACATTTGGAGTCGATGTTGTAGATGTAAGCCCCCAATTCATCTTCCCAATATTCGCCTTCGAACGGCCAGTACTCGAGCTGTTGCTTGAGATTGAGAGGTCTCATGCCTTCACCCCAATCAGTTTTGTCGGCCCCACCCGGATCGCCCTGATACTCTTCACGGATGCTGTCCGTCACAACAGCTTGCCGTTCCAGATTGATAAGCCTTGTTTGGTTGCTCAGATCCTGAAGATAACGGAACAACTGGAGCGAGTGATCGAATGCTTGTTGTCCGGTTCTTTCTGCGGTTGCATCGCGCATGTCGGAGTAATACTTCTTGAGCACTTCCGACAAAGCATCCAATCTGGCACCTCGGGTACGCATCAGAGACTTCTCGCGTTCCACGTTGCGTACGACCGTCTGACCTTCCTTGAAGCCCTCGGTTCGGCTGACGGCATCCACAATATCAACTGCAGCAGTGAATTCCTTCATCGACTTTGTATTGCGATAACGAGCCACAACATCGTAGAAAGCAGTCGACTGCCCCTTGTATGTTTTAAGAAGTCGGTTCAAGTCGGAAAACTTGGGTTTGTACCGGTCTTGAAACTGCTTCAGTGCGCGATCGACTTCTACAACTCTGCACAGACGCAAATAAGTGATGGCCTGAAGAATGTAGGTCTCGGGATAAAATCGTCTTTCAAAGAAAGGCGACGTGATCGTGTGCAGGTTGCCCAATGTGTTGTTGTGTTTCTGGATCATGAAAAATCCGTAGGCACCTTCAAAAATACTCTGCAACCAAAGATCCGAGTCACGTGGAATTTTGGAGTAGTTTTCGAATGAAGCACGATATTCGCGACGTTCATAGTAGATACGGGCAAGGTTGATTGTTGCAAGCTGACGAATATTATCACTCGTCGTTCGTTGTGCGCGCTTGAACGAGTCGAGTGCCGAGTCGGAGTTTTTAAGAATTGAAAAGATGACGCCCAGATAAAATTGAGCAAGGTTGTAGTACGTGTTTCCTGCCGGAACCCGATCCAGTTCTGCCTTCGCACGAATCAGGTTGCTTGGATTCTGGGGGCCTGCGTCAAATGCCTCCAAACCTTTGTAATAATGGTAGAAGCCTTTTGCCCCGCCAGGTATTTCAATCTGGTCAACCTTGACTTGAAAAAGACCGGCAATGCTTGCACGACCCAGAGGTACCCGTGAATTCAATTCGCTGAGTGCATCAAGGGCGGGCTTGAAATATTTTCCACGCGGCCCGAGGCTCACGAGTCGACTGAAAAAATAAGCTGACGCATATGGAAAGCCGGCAAGTTTGAGGGACTGGGCGAGTCCCATCTCAGCATCCTGCTTCAATTCACCGGATGAAGAAGTGACGGCCTGATAAAACATCTTGGCTGCCGTGATATTGTCGCCACTGCGCTGGGCACGAATCGCACCATCCAATGGACCTGCAGCATTTGCGGCGGGGGCAATGATCATAGAAATCAACAAAAGCAGCGAACGCCGGGCTCCGCGCCGACCCCCAAGACGATCATTATTTCTGGACTTCCGAACACTCATTCCCGTTCCAATCAAAAGTAGTAACTTGCCCCGAAGGACAATGTCACGCTTTGGTTAAGTCCACCCTTCAAACCGCCGACCAAAAAGTCGCGAACGTACCAGTTGACCGCAGAGTTTTTATTCAAGAAGAATCTTTGGCCCGTGCCAAAATTGAACTGCACAGGAGAGTATGGAGTGGGCTGTTTGAGCGGTTCATCTGCCGCTCTTGGCTTGCAGCCCTGTTCCCGCTGGTTCATGTTTGCCATTCCACCACCTCCAATCAAAAACCAGTCAAAATACACAACGTCGCCGCTGCCAAGCTGGTATTTGCCATAGATGGGCGTGATCGCGATTCCACCGCCAAAGAGTTTGTCGAATTCGTCAACCACAGGCTCGATTGAAAATTTGCTTCCCAATTCAGTACAGTCAGACTTGTTGATGGTCAGACCGATGGCTCCTTCACCAAAAAGCTCCAACCATTCGGTGAGGTGAATTCCAAGACGGGCAGTTGGCAGATACGTGTACGTAAACGATTTGTTCATGACGGCCGCAATACTGGCGCCCAATTCAAAACGCATCGACTTCTGAAAAAACTTGGGTCGAATTACCCGAATTTCAACATTCTGAAACTGCGCATCTTCGTCTGCAGCAAAAAGCGACAGGGGCCCTGCACATAACAAGGCGGTCGACAAGCGAAAGATGCGTTTTGCAATGCTCATTTCAGTTCACATCCCTCTTCTGAACAGCGAACTTCCACGCAATGAATTCAGCTTGCTGGGCTGAAGCAAGAACACGCTTGATGATTCGATACGGAATCACCTTGTCGGATTCCAGTATCAACGTCGAAACATCAGAGTTGCTCAGTCCCAAGCTCTTCGTTCGATTCTTGAGTGTTTCGTTTTGCGCCTTGAGTCTCTTGAACTCATCGTACGCTTTTCGGATCGCTCCTTGGCCATCCTTTTTATAAGCTTCCACAACGTCCTGATTGTTTGCCGTCAGCGGAATACTGATTCCGCCCTGAATGAGAATTTCGGTTTTCGTCACCGAAACCGTTGCCGCCGAATCGAGACTCAGCTTCACTGCAGACACAGGCAGTTCAAGGTTGGCGCTCGCCTCTGAGCTTTCACCACTCACAGAAAAGTTCATCAGCAAAAACACGATCAAGATGCTGAACACATCCAGCATCGGATACAGATTCAATGAAAAGGAATCTTTGCCACCGACATCTACACCAGCCATTCAGACCTCAATCAGCAAAAATAACGTTGCCGAGAACGATTTTCGTCACAAGATTTGTCGGCTCAACTCCCGATGGTATCTTGTAATCCGCAGGCCACGGAATCGGTGTACGACCCGGTCGCAACTCACGGACAGCGTCCAGAACCATAATGAGCTTTTCGTAATTGACTTCTTGTTGGGTAAAAACAGTGACTTTGTCGAACTTCGGATTCTCTTTGCGAATCTCGTAAATTTTCGCCTGAATTTTATCGAGACCCTCTTCGGTCAGTGGGACCTCGATTTCGTCCTGAACAGTCGACTTGTCAGTTGTTGCCTGCTGATATTTCGCTTTATCCACATCTATCGTGATCGAAACTGTTTTCTCGGGATTTTTCTCAATCTCCTCCTGTTTCGGAGGAGGTTGGCTCGAGAGAAACGGCACTTCAATGCGAAGTTCACCCGTCGCAGAGAAAACCGAAGTCGCAAGCAGAAAGATGATAAGCACAGAGAAAAGATCGAGCATCGGGGTCACGTTGACGTCAAATGCCGTCGCAACCTGCTTCCGCTTTTTTAGCTTGAACCCACTCATCTTTCCGCCCCTTTAATTATTCGCCGGACGACTTTGATGCGAGATTGGTTCGCCTCATCTGCAACAACTCAATCAACTTGGCTGCAAATTCATCGGTTGTCTCGGTGGTCTGATTCGCCTTGAATGTCAGAACACCATGAAGAACCATGGCTACAAGAGCAGTGCCCAGACCAAAGCCGGTTGCGTACAACGCGTGTGAGATACCTTCAGCCAGACGCGTCTGCTTTGCTGCACCCGTCAAGGTCGCAACGGCACCGAACGAGGTGATCAAACCTGCAATCGTACCCAACAGTCCCAACAGCGTTGTGATGTTGGCCAATGTTCCGAAATAAGAGAGATAGCGATTCACCAGCGGCAAGCGCTCAAGCGTTGCGCTTTCAATTGCGTTTTGGGTTTCATCTGCTGTCCGGCTAGCACTTTGCAGACCTTTTTTCCAAACCCTTGGCAAGATTTGTTTTGCTGGCTGACGCTCGCACAGACGGATGGCACCCTCAATTTGATTGTTGGCAACCTGCTTATAGATTTCAGCCCACATGCCGCGAGCGTTGGGTGTGTCAAACACAAAGTAAAGCAACCATGCTCTCCACAACCCCAATGCAGCGACGCAGATGAAGAAGAAGAGAATGACGTACATGATGAAGCCGCCAGCCATAAACGCGCGCTGAATAAAATCCATGCGAAGCCCCCCGAAACACAAAACCAATTTCGTTTAAAAGTTTAGGGATGTTGGAACGCGAGAGTCAATGTTACTTAATTGGCCGTCAAAATTCAGTCCACTGTTTCAACTTATCGTAAACAGAACCCAAAACCTCTTCCGTTGGCGTTTCATGTTTCATGAGTATTTGTCCTTCGCGAGACAACAACCAGCAGGTGGGCACTTTTGGGTTTTTTAGACTATCCACAAATTCCGTTTGAGCTAATCCAAAAAGGTAACGAGGTTTGACCTGCTCTGCCCATGCAGAAATGTTTTCAATCGTATCGTGAGAGAAGGCACCGACAACGGCGATTTTGTAACGAACAAAAAAATCGATGTTCTTTTGGAAATAATTGTGGATCATCTGACTCTGCTTATTCCATGTTCCCAAGACGCACACATGAGAAAATCGCCAATCCCGAGGTTCGAAGGTGATGGCTTGCTTTTGTCCAGGCGCCAAAAGCTTCAAAAAAGGTAGAGTGATGCGCCGCCGGTATGGCTCCGGGTTGGGAGTTGACTTCGCTCCCACAGGAACCGACCCTGACGCAGGCGAAGCCGCTGCCGAAGGCGCTGCCGAGGGTGCTGCCGAGGGTGCTGCCGAGGGTGCTGGCGAAGGTGCTGGCGATGATGCGGATGCAGAGCGAACACTGAGACATACTGCAAATGCCAAAAGCCAGCGACCCAAAAATGAACAATGACCCATGATCCAACCCTCGAATTCTCAGCGATTCGAATAATCCATCGGAATTCCTATGTCGTGGATGACTCCTCCGACAGACTCGGTATGATTATGTACCGATCGGCTGTCGAACACACGGGGGAACCTTGGAACAGGTTGACGCATCCGCCAAACCGGAACTGCATGCTGACCAATTAGGCAACAAGCGCCTCGCCGAGAATATATGGGCGATGCCTTGGCAGGAGCTTGCCGTCATCCTGGGTCAACAGAATATCCTCACACATAGAAGTCTGAATATTCCCCACAGAGCAAGGGCTCTTGAATTTCTGAGACACTGTGGCTTCGATTTGTCACGCTTTGAGCATCGAAAACAAGTTGAGCAATTTTTTGGAGAGGCGATTTTCTTCATCCGACATTGCCTTCTCACTGCCGACGAGCGCGAGCAATTTCCCGTGCCTTCCGATCTTCTTTCACTCGAAGACCCCCGCATTCTGTTTGTGTACGCCAGCCAGAGAATGCCGCGGCGCAGGTACCTGCGACTTTGGGCATGTTCCATTTTGAAAGTGATGAACGCAATTTCGCACCTCGAATTCAACGGAAAACTCCGTGAGCTTGATTCGGCTCGCGAGCAAATTTTTAACCGCATTCGCTCGGTGGTTTCGCACAACCCCATGGGAGGCTGGCGAGCGCATTCAAACAACCTCGAGTTGGGACTTGAGAATGTCGAATGGAAAGAGGCAAAAACGCGCCACAGCGTTCTGCTCAAACTGATCCACAAGCCAGAGGCCATGGCCGAAGAGGTCTTTGACTATCTTGGCGTGAGATTTGTCGTCAGCCAACCGCAAGACATTGCCCGCCTGCTGAGGATACTGATCGAATCCGACATCATCATTCCGCATCAGGTTTTGAATTTACGCACGCGGAACTCGCTGCTGAACCTTAAAGGTGCTCAGCGTCAACTCGACTTGGCTTACGATCTGCTCCAGACAGGAACCGCCACTCCGGAAGAATTTCTCGAGATGTGCGATCGTGTCAATTGGTCGTTTCCGAACGATTACTTGCTCCCGGGAACCAAACAAAACGTCCACTCCAGCGGGCGATACAAGTCTATCCAATTGACGGTTCGACACCTGGTCCGAACCCCGAATCCTGCGTTTCTGGTGCTCAGTTCCTTGGCGGGTCAGCTACGTCATGCCCGCGGGCTCGAACCGGAGGATGATCCTCTGCTCATGGGCCTTATCCCCGAGGAAAATGCCCGCTTTTTTCCTCTGGAAATTCAGATTTTTGACAAAAACAGCTTCCAGGTTGCGCAATTTGGACCTGCATCCCACGAGCAATACAAATCGAGCCAGCTTCAGACAGTGCGCAAGCGTATTCTTGGTAGTCTTTTGAACTTTTCCGAGTCGCGCTTGCAGACCCAGGACTATTGAGTGCATCGTATCCCCACATGGATCGACGGCAATACCGAGGAATGCAATGGACGGATTGGATCAATGGCTGGACGTGGCGGGCTTGATGCCCCCCTTGCCCGCAGACGTTTCACACAAGTTGTTTGCCAAAACAGGTGGTGACACCTCGGGCGCACACACTTTTATTCCAAACCTGCTCACTGAAACCGATTTCTACACTCATGTGCTGCCACAATTGCAGCGCAACGTAGCTCCCGACATCATTAAATTCATCGTCACTCGCATTTCCAAAACATTCATGTTGCGTAAAAAGCTTGCCGAGTTGAAGCCGCGGATTGAGGAGATTGTCGGACCCGGAAATTTTTCAGCACTCTGGCTCGACCGTGAGGCCTTTTCAGCCGACAGCATGGAACACCGTGCCCTGGTCACGGAAGCCGTGATTCATATTTATTCGCCTTCAGCTTTACAGAGGCTCGTTAAGCTTTTTTACACACACAAAGTTCCAATGATTCCCTATGGCGAGGGCGGCGGTTACAACATGGGCGTGACTCCCATGGCACCCGCAGTGACAATCAGCCTCCGCGGAATTGAACATATTTCTGAAATAAGACCCAGCAGACGATGCAATGGCAACTTTGAAGTCACCGTGGGTGCAGGAGTTCCATTCAAAGATCTCGTTGCCTATTTGGGTAAACGTGGTTTCGTGCTCCGCTGTGATCCCAACACACCCCGAGCTGCGACAGGCGGAATCGCGGCCACCGGGAGCAATGGCGGACGCAAAGCCTTCGAAGTGATCATCCATGGTCGAGCAGTCACCGCACGCGGCACCGCCGCCTGCTTTGCGCCAGATGAGCGCGAACTTCGTGATATCGAAACCGAACCGTTTCTTCTGGCACGAAAGTTTTTCAGCATCCATGATGCAATCCAATTCGAAAAAGACTTCAAAACAGTATCGAAACGCGAATTGAAGGCAATTTGCGAAAACTCACCAGACAATGTTGCAGTGCCACTCAACGGCATGAAAGCTGCAGCGAACATGCTGGCACAAAGAGCCTTGCGTGCCGATCATAAAGAAGACTTTCCTGCCACAGACACAATGGCAGATTCACCAAAACTCCCAATGTCTGCTTTTGTCGGGGCAGAGGGAACAACAGGTTTCATCTACGAAGTCACTTTTGAAATTGAAAAACCGAAAAATTATTTGATGGGCAGTCGCTGGCACTTCAACTCCATCGAAGCAGCCACACGGGTCACGCGCGCCATCAAGGCTTTACCACAGAAAGAGCACCCCGAGTACTTTGAAATCATCACAGGTCAAAGCATCCGAAAATTTCTGATTCAAGACTTTCCAAACGTGTTCAGTTCCTCCGACGAAGCGGTCATTATCATGTCCGTGGAAGAGAACGATCCGACGAGCTGTCGTTCAAGAATGCAACGCTGCGAAGCAACTGCCTACATCGCGCTTGCGGATTCGGGTTTGACACCCACAGATCACATTCGCCATGTCGAAAAAACAGAAGTTCTAGATGGCGTTCGTGGACTGCAAGAATTCGAAAGAATGAAACGGCCGCGCGAGGAATTGCCGAAGAAGCTCCGCACCAAATGCAAGACCGACATGGAGATCCGCAGCGAATATCTTTCAGAAGTTCTGCGAATTGTTGACCAAACTCAACCCGCTCAACGGGCAGAGCAAAAACAGGATGTGATGTTTGGTCACCTGACTCCACGGCATACAGCCATCATCCATTGGAACATCGGCGGCTTCGATCTTTACGACGAAGAACAAGCATCACTTGCCTGGGATTATCTGGAACGGGTTATTGCAGAGGCACAAAATCTTGCGCCATCAAACGACAAACATGGCAGCGCCCGCTTCACGGGTGAACATGGTGTGGCAGGCAAAGCAGCGTTTCTTTGGATCAATCACATTCCAAAGGATGACTTCGATCGGATGTGCCGCATCAAGGACATTCTCGACCCGGATGACCTTTTCAATCCCGAGACCCTTTTTCTCCGGACCAGCCTGTCGCGCTCTTTGCGTGCGAGGCTTCTGAATATCAGTTCTCGGCAAATCCAGGATTCCTTGAAGTCCGGATCGCCTCTGGCAGATGAAGTGTCACTTTCCGCCGAGCGACTCGCCATCAGCGAAGGTCAAAAGTGCACCCGCTGCAACAGCTGCAAGGTGTGTCCGGTGATCGACGCCGAGCATCAGCTTGAAAGCAAAGGAATGCGGGCAAGCAAGAGTCCAACTCTGCCAAGCAAGCGCAACGTCCTGATGTTCATGGAGCGTATTGCAGTGCTGAGGGCCTCTGCTCGCTCAACCAGGAATTCGGCTCAATTGGAAAGGGTCGTTCAAGCCACAAATAAAATGATTTCCGAGAGCGCTGAGCTGCTCAAAAAATGCTTTTACTGCCGTAAATGCGACAAGGCTTGTCCAGTGGACATCGAAATTCACCCGCTCATGCGCGCCTATCACACCATGGGTAAATTGCCATCGATGGGTTCGCGGCTTTGGGGCTTTCTTTACGACCGCCTCATGGGAGAAGATTTTTTCAAAGCCTACACTTACAAATTGATTGCAATGTGCATCCAGATCAGCATGCCTGCTCTGAATTTACTGCGCAGAATGCGGCAAATCCCGGATTGGATCAAAACCTACACGGTTCCTCCGACACTCTCGCTCGAGCACTACGAACCTTCTGCGAATGGCGACAAAATCAAGCCTGCCGACAACTTTGTCGTCGTCAAGGCTGATCCAGGCAACGCCATCGTTGGTCATGAAAACGTTTCAACAAATACAATTTACATCCGCTATCGTGGCTGCATGGACACCTTTGGTGTTCCGGAAGCAACCCGTGCTGTCGATGAATATTTCAAAAACGTTTTGGGTGCGCGCATTGTCGATTTGGAGAAGAAAATGTGCTGTGGATTTCCGTTCGAAGCGGAAGGCCTCCACGAACGCGCAAAACAAGCTCATTTCAATTCCATGGTCGAAATCGCCAAGTGCATATTCCGACTCGTAAGCGAATGGCGGAGCCAAGGCCTGCACGGAGAACCAAAATTCGTGATGTTCTCGAATTGCCCGACGTGCTGCGAAGCCATCAAGGACTTCAAGCTTCTTCTCAAGCAACCCGAAAAACTTGAGCTGCTCAAGCTCAAAGCAGGACTGCCTTCTTCATTCGATCTCAAGCATCTTGACTACGAAACCCAGGACACTGCAGAAATCGCGATGGAGCTGTTGAAGAAAACGGCGCAGGCGCAAAAGGTGAACATTCAAAAACTTGTCCCTGCGGACAAAACAGCAATGACCGTTGGCCTCAAAGTCCCTTGTCACAACACCAAACAAGCAACGACTGCGCAGCTCGAACTTCTGAAGCTTTATTATTCGGGCGTGGAAGCTTATGACAAATGTTGCGGATTGTCGGGCACGTCGCGATTAAAACATCCACGCATCGGCACTCAAATTGCAGAAAATCTTTTTGATCAGATCCGCAGTGCTCCAGCAGACGTTGTTGTGAGTGGATGTCCGAGCTGTCGCGATGGTGTAAAAATTCAACAAGGAATCATGAAGGCCAAAAAAGAGCTGGCTGCTGATTTCGAGATTTCCGGAATTTTCACACAAATCATGAGTGATCTGAAATCGACAAGCAACGCACCTTGAGTCTGAATATCCCTGGAGGAACCGCAATCGTGGCTAGCCCGGAAGAACTGCTCCTGTCATCTGGTCAATCCAGCCTATCGATCGCTCCGGGTATCGGAAAAATCACGCAATTGCGCGCAAAAGGTGAAAATCTTCTGGTTGCTCCTTTGCCGAAGGATTTGCCGGACGCATTAAAGGACAATGGCCGCAATTCTTTCCAGAGTCCGGATGCATGGGGAGCAGATGAATGCTTCCCAACGATTGGCGGTTCTGCTCTTTGGCAACTCCGTGATCACGGGGATCTGTGGGCTCAAACCCCGCACGTCTTTTATGCGCAAGAAAACAGTTGCCTTACAGGGTGGCAAACCGGCAAGACCCAATTCAAGCGTATCATTGGAGCGCGAAGTATTGCAGACCAGCCAAAACTCTTGGGTGCATACAGCTTCCAGGTGACTTTTCCGACCCTGGCACCCTTGCCAAATGCCAACGACAAGGCCCGCAGCGATATAGCACTCCGGGCGATCTATGCATCGCATGCTTTGTTCTCCGCTGAGCCCGGAGATCGCATCGAATGGTCTGTATTGCCAGGCATCCCAAATCTGGAAGCGACACTCTCTCAACCGTTTTCCAGGGAAGTGCTTTCGGCCAAGGTGTTCGCGGACGACAACGCGCCCATCGCCTCAAAATTTTATCTGCAGACCGACAACTCAAAAATCTTCGCCACATCGTTGATTCGGAAGCGTGCGGGTTTGCGAATTGATATTTTGCAGGACGCAAGCCTCCCATGGGTCGGAATTTGGTGGTGCCATAACGGCTGGGGAGACGGTCGCCCTCACTCGACCGTTGGAATCGAGCCGACCAACCTTCCCTCCGACGGCCCCGTACTCAACTTGTCGGGACTGGACTTGAAAGCCGAGACGACCTCTCAATTTTTCTGGGTAATCTCGGAAATTTGAACCAACCCCAAGAAAAATGCCTGCAACGCCTCTTGACGATTGCCCGGGCCGGCTTAACTTAGCCGCGAATTCAACGTCCGGAGGCAAAATATGACACAGGAAATTCACTCCTTTCAGGCTGAAACGCAGCAACTGCTCAACCTGATGATTCACTCATTGTATTCGAACAAGGAGATCTTTCTCCGGGAACTCATTTCAAACGCTTCCGACGCTATCGACAAGGTGCGCTTCGAAGAAATCACCAAGACAAACCTGCTGCCTGCAAAACACGAGAGCGGTATTCGCCTGAGTGCGCTGCCAGATTCCCGCCGCTTGATTATCGAAGACACCGGCATTGGCATGACCCGCGACGAATTGATTTCCAACCTGGGAACAATTGCAAATTCGGGCACGAAAAAATTTCTGGAAAAACTCAATGAGTCAGACAAAAAAGACGCACAGCTGATTGGCCAGTTCGGCGTGGGTTTCTATGCTGCATTCATGGTTGCAGAAAAGATTATTGTCGAGACCCGTGCTGCTTCGGGAGACACCGCGTGGATTTGGGAAAGCGAAGGAAACGGAACCTACTCGCTCAACAAAGGCAACAAAGAAGACAGAGGAACCAGAATCGAACTCGTCATCAAGGAAGAAGAAAAAGAGTTCCTGGAAGAGTGGCGCTTGAAAGGCATCATTCGCAAATACTCTGACTATGTGACCTATCCGATTCTTTGGACAGACAAAGACAACAAAGAGGAGCGCCTGAACAAATCGACTCCTGTCTGGGCACGCCCGAAGAAGGACAATTCGAGCGAGGATTACAAAGAACTCTACAAGCAGTTGAGCAATGACTGGCAAGAACCACTTTTGTGGGAACACATCAACGCCGAAGGTCTGACTTCCTTCCAGGCCGTGGCCTTCATTCCTTCAGCTGTTCCTTTTGATCTCTATCAGCGCGACACACATGGTCTGCACCTGTATGTGAAGCGTGTGAGCATCACGGACAAGTGCAAAGAGCTGATTCCAGAGTATCTGAGATTTGTGAGCGGTGTCGTCGAAACCGATGAGCTGCCCCTGAATGTGTCGCGCGAAATCCTGCAACAGAACACCAAATTGCCGACAATCCGCAAGCAAGTTGTGAAAAAACTACTTGCTGCACTTCAAAACTTGTCAAAGACGGAATCAGAAAAATACCTTGGCTTCTATGCGCAGTTCGGAGCAGTGCTGAAGGAAGGCTTCCACTTCGACCATGACAACCATGAAGCACTTGCCGAACTCGTGCGATTCAGATCAAGCAAGACAGGCCGTGATGACTGGGTTTCGCTCAAGGAATATTGGGAGCGCAAGGCGGATGGCCAAAAGGAAATTTATTTCCTGACAGGACCTTCGTACGATGCCGTTTCTGCAAGTCCACACCTTGAAACTCTTACGACTCGAGGCATTGAAGTTATCTTCCTGACCGACCCGATCGACGAGTGGTTTGTGATGGACTATCCGAAATTCGGAGAAGCCTCATTGAAGTCGATTTCCAAAGGCCAACTGGACCTCACTGGCGTTGGAACCGAGCCCGAAAAGAAAAACAACGAAGAAGAAGCGAGTCCCGAGCAAATCGCTCCACTCCTGGAAGTGTTCCGCAGAAAATGCGCTGACAGCTTGAAAGACGTGAAAATTTCGACTCGACTCGTCGACAGCCCTTGCTGTCTTGTTGCCGATGAACATGGACTGAGCGCACAAATGGAGCGGCTCATGAAGGCAACCAACAAAGAGTTTGCCGGATCGAAGCGAATCCTCGAAGTAAACCCATCGCACCCCATCATTCTCTCGCTCGCCAAGAGGGCACAGTCGAATTCAAGCGACACGGCAATTGAAGAATGGGTTGACGTTCTTTACGACACAGCACTGCTCGCTGAAGGTTCACCAGTGAGAAATCCGGGATTGTTTGCCAAAAAGCTCACAAAAATGCTGGAAATGCAAAAGGCCTGAGGTCATCCCCAGGCCTTTTTTCCAACAGCAGAAAACAAGAATTTACTGCTGAGTCGTTCCGTTTGATGGTTTCGGAACCAGCGGGCCCTGCTGAATAGGGTTTTGCTGCTGGGTCGGGTTTGCAGGGATCGTTCCTGGAAAGATCGACCCGGGCTGCTGACCCGTTGGATTTGAGCCCGAGGGAGGCTGAAGCACGCCACCACCTTGTGGATTCTGCGAAGTGGGATTCTGGGATGTTGGATTTTGCGAGGTCGGATTTTGGGTTGTCGGATTTGGCAAAGTGCCCGGCAAACCACCCGGAACTGACCCACCCTTCGTTGTTCCGACAGGTGAACCAACTCCACAAAGACCAGGCATCAAATAAACCCGTGGATAAAATCCGCTCTCAAGATCAACTTGGTCCGATGGGCTCTTATCCAATCCTTCATTCACAACCCGCTGGATGTCGACAATCACACCGACGGTCACGTCGTGCGAGCGCACTTCGTAATAGGGCGTGTTGTTGAAGGGTGAGCCCGCACGCGAGTACACGCGATAAATTGCTCGTCCACTCGGAAGTGAATTGTAGCAACGCTTCCTATAGCGTGGGCTGTTGGGTGAAATCTGAAAAACATCGAGAACTGAAGATTGTCCCTCGGCCCTTGGCGTTCCGGGCGAGCCCGAGCCAGGCGTTGAATCAAACTTTCGACGAACCACACCCCGCATTTCGTAGTTCGCTGGGTCGATATAGGCATTTTGACAAGTGTCTGGATGAGGGAATGGATTCGGGTCGCTTGCGTAACTCGGATCCCGGGATCCATCCAGCGGGCGACGCGCAACTTCGTCCTGCGACACACCCACCGCGCAACCACGATTGAAAACGTAGAAGCTCGTGTCAGACAGCTTACTGATCAGGTCTGGCGACATTGAGTTTCTGTGGAACACCAAAAGTTCTTCCACAAAACTGTTGCCCCCCGAACCGACGGCCTGCGCACTGGATTCGTTGAACTTTCGCGGCTGGCACCCCAGTATCGCCAGAAGGCTCACTGCCAAAAGGCAACCGGATTTTTTGGAAAAAGAGAGCATATGCCTGACCTCCATCCGCCTCCGAGACCTGCATCCTGCAGTCCGGACATGTTCGATGGGTCTTCGGAGCAACCCACTCGGAACTTGAGAAAAAATTTAAAACCTCATCCAAGAGCACCGGAAACAATGCCGTCTTTGAAAATCTTCGGCCTCTGCCCGAATTGGCTATTCCTCACTTCTTGAGCGTTTCTGAGCATTCTAGAAATTTCTCTCGAGAAAGAGTCCACCCTGCAATCCATTCAGGGTCGCCAATGTTTCGACACTGCGCGTCGTGGCAGAACTCACAAACCTTCTCCCCAAGGATGTGAAGCGGGAACCCGCGCCCAATTTCCAGCGGGCGGGTCTGATTCCACTCACGAGAACCGGCATCCTCGAAATAATCCAGACAAGCTCGGTGCTGGTCGCAAAGGTTGTCGATTTCGCTGCCAGGCCAATATCAAAGGCACTGGAGGCAGAAATTTCAAAATTTTGTCCAACCGGTACCTCCAAACCAAGAGAGAGCCCCAGCAGAAATTCCTTCATACCGAGCGACAATTGATTTTGTGGCAAATTGCCTTCGCTCGTGAAATCTCCGGAACTGGCAACAAAACCGAAGCGAGAGCCCAAATGATAAGTCAAAGAAGATGGAGAGTCTTTCGTCCATCGGCGATGAATCCCGGGTTGAAGCACGAAGTCGTATTCATTGATGTTGACAAGAGCCACGACGCTTTTGTTGGGATCGTCATTCTCCTGGACTTGCGTGCCAAGTGCATACTTCGATTTCAGAGCACCAACATGGAGCAACGCACCGTAGCCTGCGCCTGACTTGAAGGCCATCTCAACTTTTCCGGCATAAGCTGCTTGTTGTGAAAAAGCCGGCATACCTGCAAAAACTTCGCCACGCAGGCTTGATTCAATTGTTGAAATCGCCTTCAACTTCTCAACGTCTGACTTCATCCTCTCGCGCTCAAACTTGAGAACATCAAACTGAAACTGTGTCGTGAGAGCAACAAAGGCATCCTGCAACTTCTTGTTGAACAGACTAGCCCTTTCGCCTCGACCTGTTTTGTTGACAATCCAAGTCGTCCCGGTTTGATTCATGGCGCGATAGACAGCCTCTTTCATTGGAACTTCTTTGACACGAAATTTGCTCCCATAAGGATCAAACCCAACTTCGACAAACATCAGATTTTCCGGTGGAAGAGGATTGTCGACTTCAATTGTATTTGGCTCAGGAAATCCCTTGATTCCAAGAGTGTCGAAGCGAATCAGATTTCGTGTCACAATCGACATGAATGGAAGTTGATCGATCAGTGAGGCTGCAAATAAGCGCACAAATCCCCGGTGCCTGAGCAGTCTGACTTTGAACTCGGTCCATGGGATCGACTTTTTGGCCTCGCAGCGCTCTTCTTGTTGCTCGTTTTTAGCCTCGGGAAGCGCATAATTTTTCTTGAGTCTGCAGACTCTGCTCAGAATGACCGGAACGCCATCGACGTTGTCTTTTGAGATTGTCAGGAGCCAATGATCAAAACTCTTGAGTTGGGATAGCGACGGGTTGTCGCCCGGTTTTTTGATACGACACGAGACATCTGAAGCGATTCCAAAACCCCAAGGCCCCTGTTCACGCTTAAAAGCCTCTGTCCAAACCTTGCACGCAGTCGACATTTGCTCGTTTTGAATTGCATCACTCGTCGCATCGAACAATCTGACGTCAAAATCAATCTTGATGCGGATTGAGTCGAAACTCACACTTGCATCGGTGACCGGGTTTTTCAAGCCTTGTTGACCCATTGCAACTGCGCTTCGAACCAAACAAAACACCGCGCAGATGAGCACAATGACCAACAACGGGCCTTCACATCGCAACCTGTTTCCAACGCAGGCAGGGGATGTGGTAACCTGTTTGAAAGTTTGAAAATCAG
>JBDLRR010000177.1:0-8881 GCA_039799985.1 Pseudomonadota bacterium
ATCTTTGAAGTCATCATGGCTCAAGCCCCAGATTGCGCACGCGGTTGAGAATCTCGGGAAGCTGCATTTGGTCTTCCTTGTAGTCGGTGGTCAACAGGGCATACATCATGTTGATGAATGAACGGCTGCGAAAATCGTCATCACTCAAAAAACAATCGCTGCCTTCACTTGAATGGGTCAAAAATCTTGCGGGTGTGACAATTCCCATGGGCGATTGTGCGTTGACCTTTTTGCGCAGCGTCAACATCAGCGTGCGTTCAGGAGAGCATCCGTCGAATGACGGCAACAGATAAAAACTTCTGTAAAGCAATCCTCTTCGTTTTGGATTCTCCCAGACCAGTCCGATGCTCGGATCTGCTGTGTTCAACATCCATTCAGGAGTTTGCTTGAGTGTGATTCCTTCGGCGATGACTATTCCTCCGGAACGGACATGTTGTGTGACCGGTGCCGCCTGCAAAGCTTCGAGCGAGGATGTCCACCAAATTTCAGAGGCACCCAGACGACAGGCGCCCGGAGTCAGTTCGGTGGGAAGGTCAATCGTGCCACGTCCTGAAAGCAACGCCTGAAGTTGCTTGTATCGCGATTTCACCGGCTCAGGCACAGTGGCATCGCACCAACCAATACGAAAAGGATGAGAAACAATTTCGGGGCGGTTACCCAAAAACCTTGGCGATGCTCGCGCGTCGATAGGGAGTCGCCCGGATCCTTGGGCCATCGCATGAGGCGACGCAAAGCCGCCAATGAATATGCCAATAATCAATGCAGAGGTTTTTCCTGCAACCAGCTGTTGGCCCTTTCTGAACTGAAGAATCCAAAGCGCCAGAGCTGAGAACAAAGCAAGAAGTCCACCAAGCCACTGCATCGAGTTTGCGCTGGAAGATTCGCGCGATTCGCTTTTGCGACTCAATTTGGAATTGGGAAACAGTTGCTCAATTTCAGATGCCGAGAGTGGCTCGGACACGCGTTCTGAATGGTGCGGTTCAAAGAGTATCATGTGGTCGTCACGTTCGCGTATATAAAGCGCCGGCTGCGGGACGAGTGCGGCGGATTTGTCGGTGAGAATTCTCCCCTTCAAATTTTGACCATCAATGACATAGCGGAAGCCAGGATTCTGCAAGCGCTTTTGCTCTTGAAACCAGCGGGTCCAGTCTTGTGGTGTTTTGAGTTGCACAACACTCAGCATTGGAGATTTGTCTTTGAGTTGAGTGGCCAACAGCGACCACATTCCTGCCCATTTGCCCCACCGGCCGAGCTCGCCATTGGGAGCAGCACCACCAGTGCGAAGATAGACCACCGGCGGTTGTGACGACAATGCAAAGGCCAAGGGCGTGCCATCGGCAGCTTTCAGGATGACGGGATTGCCTTCGTTTTTGGTTTGCGCGATCGGTTTTGCACGAGGCGCTGTGCCGTTGGTTTTGAGTTGCCACGGAAAGACCAGTTGATGAGGTGGCAACGGCAAAAGCGGCAGACGAACAGTGGGTTGGTTGGTGTCGAGTTGCACTGCGACACTTTCCAGGAGCCCGTCAGTGCCCGCCAAGCGTGTGTCGGCGATGTAAACAAGAGCATCGTTTTCAGGTGAGAAACCTTCGGGAGTCCAATACATCCCCTGCTGAAACAATTCACCTGCCACCGTTTCGTTCACAGGCACGATCCAAACTGACGCGCGTCTGTACTTCCAAGGGTCCGAAACATCCTGGGCATTGGAGCTGTTTGAACTTTCTGTCGAGCGGCAAGACATGGGACGCATTGGAACACGAAAGAACTGAGCGTAGGCGCGCAGGTCTGACAAACCATCCAATTCGCTGGGCCCGGCGACAGACAAAGTACAAGTCGTCATGAGTGGAGAATTGCCATTTGTGCCGGTGACTGCTTCATCGCCTGAAGTTTCGACACTCGTAATGAGTGCCAACTTTGAGATTCCAGGGTTCTCGTTTTCGGCGGAATCCGATTCCTCCAAAAACAAAGTGGGTCGAGCTTGTCGTGGAATGCGGCCAGCAAGTGTCTGATCGATTTTTAAAAGTTGTGGAGTGCCAGGCATGACATCTGTTCCGCTGACCAGATCTCCGGCTCGCCACATGAGGGCAAGTTCTTCGGGAACAAGCGAGGTTCTATTCACAGTCTGCTTGCGATCTGTCTCGTTGGAAGGTGTTCGGATCACATTGACCGAGAGGAACGAAGTTCCAAGCGTTGAAAGAGGATGAATCGTTTCAGCCTGTGCATCGGTCACCAGTGTCAGACTCGTTTCGCCAATATTGCGTTTGAAGTCTTTCTCAAGCGTTTGAATCAATTGTCGGGCTTCGAGTGGCTGGGAAAGAGCTGTGGGCTTGGATAACGCAGCCAGGACATGCCCCTCGAGTTCCGAGGGAGAGATTTTTTTCAGTTCATAGATTTGCTGGGGAATTTTCTCTTCATCTAGACGGAATCCAAGCTCTATGAAGATATATTCCGACAGCCGCAGATTTTTGAGTTCTTCAAGCACAATATCTCTGGCGGCAGCGGAACCACGCATGGCGCGGATGTGGGAAATTGTCGGATCAATCCAAATCAGCCCTTCGCCTTTTGAGTTCAGTGGTGGAGAGTCTTGTTGCTTTGAATAATAGGCGAGAGCCGCACCGAGAGTGAAAAGAAGAATGGCAACAAGCTCCCACCAGACTGGTGGTTTTGTTTTGATCTTGTCGAGGTGTTTGCGGTTGACTGCACCCAAAAAGAAGCTTGGGATTTTGATTGTCTCGGGATTCAGTTTTTGAATGAACAGGATGCCTATCGTCACAATCGAGACAAGTGATGAAAGCAAAATGAGGTTGATCATTGTCGCACCTGTGGTCCGGACATCCGGAGTGAAAGATTGTGGGTCAGGTGATCGACCTCTTCTTCGACGTTGGTCGACAAGATTGACCAGCCGACATTCTGCAGCCGCTGGCCAAGATCCTCAAGTTGAGTTTTGAGATTCGCAACATAGCCTGGTCCCGAGTGCCATTGGCTTTTCTGGGCAGATGCTGAATCCAGGATGTTTTTGATTTCGGGTGGCATAAATGCCAATGCCTGATTTTCGTTGTCTTGCATGGCCTCGGGGGATTCCATGGGATCACGGACCACAATCGCCATGCCCCGACGGATGCGCAAAAGATTGATAGCTGCGGCAATATCTCGCGCCGAGGCATCGTTGGACGACGAATTGAACAAGGCATCGCTGACAATGTAACAAAACTGTGATCGTCTGATTCTGGCTGCCAGTCGGGACATCTGCTGGCCCAAATCAGCATCATGGACAACCATGACGTCGACCTTCTGTGCGCTTTGTTCATGCAGGTTTTGAAGGAGTCCGGCGACCACCCAGGCCAACTGATTCTTTGTTGGAAGCTGTTCGGAAGAACGAAAATTCATGTTCGCATAGCTGTGCACGATAATGCAGATATGAAAGCGCCCCGGAGAAACATCTGTGCGGGTGAGAAATTGATCCTGCAAAAGCCAATGCCTCATGGAGACGCTGCGCAATGGATCGCCCGATTCATACGGTCTGAGGCCAAGACCTAGCCGATTCGGACTCCGCTGTGGATGATAGTCCAGTGCCGCTTGCAGATGGCCGCGCATGGCCCGCAGCTTGCATCTGATTGTTGCAGGTATTGCCGCGCCAGGGTTGCGGACCATCTGCGTGTCTGCAGTTTGCGGGAAGGCTGTACAGAGCTCGGCTAATTTCATATTCTCGCCATGGTAAGGGTTTGCGAAAATTGAAAAGCAAGTCGAAGGGAACGTCAACCATGACGCCAGAGTTGGCCCGGGTGTTGGGTGAAGCCGCAATACCGGATTTGAGCGATGACAAGGCTTTGTTGGCCGGCATCGCCGATGCAAGTGCGATTGTCAGCAAGTACATGCACCCGAGCCCGTTGCGCTATTCAAGTTGGTTGAGTGAAGAATTGGGCATTCCTGTGTGGCTCAAACTCGAGTGTTTGAATCCCAATGGTTCGTTCAAGGTGCGTGGTGCACTCGTCGCAATTGCAAAGCGTTTGCTTCATCATGATGCATCAAAGGGGCCCCTCAAGGTGTGCGCAGCTTCGGCTGGCAATCATGCGCAGGGCGTTGCGTTGGCAGCCAAGCTCATGGGATGCGAGGCGCATATTTTTCTTCCCAAGCGGACACCACTCGTGAAACGCAGTGCAACCGAGCGCCTGGGTGCAAAAGTCTACCTTGTGGGTGATGTGCTCGAAGAAGCGTTTGAAGCCGCGCTCAAATTTTCAGTTCAGGAACCCGCGGAGTTTCTGCACGCATTCAACGATTTTGATGTCGTCCTCGGGCAAGCCACCTGTGCCGCCGAGATTCTTCAGCAGTTCGCGGTGGAATGTCCGGATGTGCCGCTCAGCCAACTCGATTTTATTGGTTGCGTGGGCGGTGGTGGCCTGGTTTCTGGCGCTGGTCTGTCATTTCGTCTTGCGAAGGCAGGGCGTGTGTTTGGAGCTGAGCAGGAATTCTATGACTCGGCTGCCCGCAGTTTGCACGAAAAGCAACGCTTGCCAGTTTCGCATTCGGGCAAATCGACAATCGCCGACGGTATTGCCGTTCGCCTCATTGGCAATTTGAATTACGAAATCATGTCGCGCACCCTCGAGCGGGTTTTGTTGGTCAGCGACGATGACATCGTCGCGGCGCTTTTGGGTCTTGTGGAACGTGAGCATGTTGTTGCTGAACCGGCTGGTGCCGCAGCCATTGCTGCCGCCCGCAAAAATCCGGGTGTGTTTGAAGGCCGGCATCTGGTTCTGACGGTGAGCGGGGGAAACATCGATCCTCAGATGCTCTCGCGGGTGATCACCCGCGGTTTGGGCGTCACTGGGCGTATGCTCAAGATTACAGCACGAATTGGGGACAGGCCCGGCCAGCTCAAGCTGCTTCTGGACAAAATTGCCAGTGTCGATGCCAATGTTCTTGAGGTCTATCATGATCGCACCTACGCTCAGGTCAATGTGGGCGATGTTGAAGTCGAACTTGCCCTGGAAACGCGTGGATTCGAGCATCAGTACGAGTTACTGGAAGTTCTCGAAGAGGCCGGTTTCAGTCCGAAGATTAGGCACGGGGTCTGAAGTCGAGAGAGGTCGGGGCGTTCCACGGCGAAGAGCTGAAACCAGTACGGAGTTTTATTCAAATGACGCAACTTGTTCATCCGGAATGTTATGACGTGCTGATTGTTGGCGGGGGTCCGGTCGGACTTTTCGGGGCCTACTACGCGGGCCTGCGCGACATGAAGGCTCGGCTGATTGATCGTCGCCACGAATTGGGCGGACAGCTCACCGCGATTTACCCCGAGAAATGGGTTTACGACATTCCCGGAATTCCAGCCATCCGTGGAAAACTTCTGTTTGAAAACCTGCTCACCCAGATTGCTCCCTATGCCATTCCCGTGAGTTTGAGCCAGGAAGTTGTTCTGATTCAAAAGAACCGAAATCACATTTTGCGGGTCGAAACCCGTGATGGGCATGTTTACCACAGCAAGACCGCTGTTTTGAGTCTCGGTATGGGGGCTCACATTCCCCGGCGTATGGATATTCCGGGTTTGCGCGAGTTCGAAGGTTTGGGTGTGACATACGGGGTGCACAATCTCGAGGATTTCAGGGGCAAGCGGGTCATGGTTGTGGGTGGAGGTGACAGTGCGCTTGACCTGGCACTGACGGTCATGGAGGTGTCCAAAGACATGGTTCTTGTCCACCGTTCAGATCGTTTCAATGCTCATGAAGAAACAGTCAAAAAGCTTTATGCCTCCAATGCCGAGATCCGCACGTTTGCCGAGTTGGCTGCAATCGAGGGAACTGATTGTGTTCAACGCGTGCAGCTCCGCGACACACGCAGCAAATCCATTTCGCAACACGACGTGGATATTGTGGTTGTGGCAATCGGTTTGATTTTCAACCTTGAAGGCGTCAAGGAGTGGGGAATTCAGCTCGAGAACAACGCTATTGTGGTTGATCATAATCGCCAGACGAACATGCCGGGTGTTTATGCAGCCGGAGATATCGCCACTTATCCTGGAAAAATGAAATTGATTGGGACTGGTGCTGCTGAGGCAATGCAGGCCATCAACCATGCCAAACACTACATCCAGGAAACTTTTCCATACCTGTAAAAAAAAATGGGTTGCCCGAGCGTTCCATTCGAAAAAGTCCTTTTACAAACCTCTTCGTTGGTGTCGGGCAACCCGTCGCTAGGAGGGGGTCGCTCGGGGGAACTTGAGTCGTTTGTAAGAATCTTTTGTCAGAAGTATTGTAAGTTTTTCCAGACAACCAGTGTCGCAAAACGGTATTTCATTTGTCTCTCCGTTGAATCGGGTCCGGTGAGGGGCAGGATGATTCTCATGCCCTCCATTGATCTCATCGGAGTTATTTAATCCGAAATTAGCCTGAATTAAAATGTATATTGAATTCAGGTAATTACTGTTTTGATGTTGTTTTTTTGCAATTCCAAAACGTAATTGAAATTTTGCCTTTTAAAAATCTTTCCGACCCCGGACCGCTGCATCAGAAATCTTGGTGATAGCGTTCTCTAAAACAGGGGGCACATGGCATGGAACATTTGCTTCAGAATGCGAATCTGACCAATTCTGCCCGAGATTTTTTGTTGCGTGTTGTGCACGAATTTCCAAGTGTGTTCCGGCCGCGAGAAGTTCATTGGCAATTGAAGTTGCTCTCACGTTATCCAGGCGAACGTGCATTCTTTACTTCTGCCTTCGTAAAAAAGAAACGCGAATTGGAAGAAGTGTTGCCGATTGTTCGACTTGCGGTTGTTCCTCCTCCAAGATCAACTCCCTTGTCGCAATGGCCTGAGCAATTCCCGGAATGGCCATCCCCCGAGGCGATTTTGACTCAGGTGTTTCTCCAACAGATCTTGATATCAAGCGAACTTTTTCTTGATCTTGGAAGTCGGAGCGAAGCATTTTTTTTGTCAGAGACACGCGACTTCGTTGGCTGGGTTCCCGAAAGTGTCGGTGTTCGCTGGCATGAGCCTTTTCGCCAGGAGTTGGCCAGACTCTATCTGGGGTGGGCGTTTGATCAGGAAAGTCTTGTCCAGACGGCATTAAATGGATTGCATCTCGGTCCGTTGGCAATAGAGCTGATGCACGTCCTGGCGCATTGGCGTGAGCCGCTCCATTGCAGTGCTGCAGTTGTTCAAGATCGATTCATGTCTGTTTTTGAAAAAGCAGAAAATCTGGGAATTCATCTTCATCCCAATATTCTGGTCTGGGCACTCTATGAACTCGAAGTTGTCGAGGTTCTGTCGAAATTGAATGTTGTGCCCAATCTTGAAAGTTCGGCCGACGAACTCTGTCGATTGCACTGCCGTGTTTCTGCATGATCTCGGGGAGGGATCATGGGTTCAGAATCTGGCCACCATTCTTCTCACACGCCGAAGGTGCTGTGATGGCTGCAAGCGCGGTCGCTGTGTATCCCCAGGTTGTCGACGAAGTCGAAATGCTGCTTGCAGAATCCGAGTAGGTCAGCTGACAGCCACCTTGGCGTGCTTCGGTCGCGCAAGGAGCTTCTTGCCAACTTGCAGCATCCATCGAACTGTCGCTGTCGCACTTTTGTTTGAAATAGGCGACTTCGTTGGGCGACAGGCTTTTGAATTCTGTGCACGTCTGGCGTGTTTCGCCTTTTTTTACAGAACACGAATAGACGCCGCCAATGGATTGTGAACCCATTTTCTTTATGCATCCTGTGTGAGCGAGAGCAACTGCGCAGATACCGGCGATCATCATGTTCTTCATGCAAGACTCCTCATTTCATTACGGCATTATGACATTACCAAAGTCTGCTTGTTCGCAGCATGGCTGGGATTCAAGAATTTGGCTCCGCGGATTTTGCCAATGATGCCAGTCAAGTGCAGCATATTCACTAGACAGGAGGAAGTCGGATGAAGATTCATTCAACTGCTGTGGGTCTTCTGAAGTCACCTCTTTTGCGGCCATTCAAGACGGCCCTGAGGACGGTCACCGAACTCGAAGAGATCACAGTTCAGGTGGTCGACCAGAACGGACGGGTGGGATGGGGCAGCGTTGTGCCAACTCCGGCCATCACGGGCGACACCGACGAACGCATTCAAGCAGACCTGAAGATTTTACTGAGCGAGTTGAGGCGTAAAAACATCAACGACATTTGGTCATGGCAGGAAGAAATTTCTGCTGCTGCAGGATGCTCGCGATCGGCCGTGTGCGCCATCGATGTGGCTCTTCACGACCTCGCGGCAAAGACTGTTGGTCAACCTTTGTGGAAATGGCTTGGTGGAATGCATTCCATTCGCATGACGACCAACATGACCATCAGTGTCGATACGCCAGAAGTCATGGCCCGCTGTTCGGCAGATGCAGTGGCTGCGGGATTCACTTCTTTGAAGGTGAAAGTTGGATTGAATGCTGAGCTCGACAAAACCAGAGTGATGGCCATCCGCAACGCAATTGGCAGCAAAATTTCGCTGCGGCTCGATGCCAATCAGGGGTGGAGCGAAAAAGAAGCTCTGGCTCTGATTCCTTGGTTTGTCGACATGTGTGGACCGATTGATTTTATCGAACAACCGGTCGTGGGTGCCGATTTGGATGCCATGGTGAACATAGCGCGCGCGAGTCCGGTTCCTGTGGTGGCAGATGAATCAGCAATGACCTTTGCTCAAGCGCGCGAAGTGCTTGATCGGGGTGCTGCGAATGCCCTCAGTGTCAAGCTCATCAAAGCGGGTGGGGTTGCCGAAGCCCGGCGAATTCTTGATTTGGCTTTTGAACGCAAAGTTCCTTGCCTGATGAGTTGCATGTTTGAGGTGGGTGCAGGCTTGCAGGCTTCGGCGCAATTGGCTTGCATGCATCCTTCGGTTCATTGGGTCGATCTCGATTCCGCTGAATTTTTGGCATCGC
>JBDLRR010000178.1:0-5052 GCA_039799985.1 Pseudomonadota bacterium
TTTTGGCGTCGAGACTTTGCGAGCCGCCTGATCGTATTTGATGCTGCGCAGAGAAAAGTCGTTGGTGGATGTTCCACAATCAACAATAAACGCGTTCTTTTGCAGATCCTCGAGTGTTATCTTGAGAACGGTGACAGCCGATGGAGAGTTGCAAACAGACTTCACCTGACTGTTGAGCTTCTTTTGGCATTCTGTGTTGCAAGGTGCGAAATCCCTGTCGTCGAGCACTGCGCGATGAACGTTTTGAATCCTGCCCTGGAAGGGGTCATTTGTTTGAGGATGCGCAAGGCTGCTTCGGATTTTTCTGACTTCGTAGGGTTGTCTCAGCACCAGTGCCGCATCGTCTTCAACTTCATCAATCTGAAGTGCAATGCGTTGAACGGACGTTCCATCTGACTTGACGGCAATCAGGTTTCGACGAGCGGTTCCGAAAATTCCGCCAAGCTGAGTTGAATTCAGGAGAACTGGATACGCTGCAGCAGGCAAAGCGGGCGCCAACGCCGGAAGGAGCAAACTGAATGTTTGAAGGTATCGCAGGATTTTTGCACTTATGTTCATGAACTCAACTCCCCGGAGTCTGGTGACACGGGATTGTCGAGTATCATCAACCCACGTGTGTGTGCTTTGTCGACATCCAGTCACCAATTTTTCTCAGTTCATTGGTGAAGCCGGCGGACATCCGCAACTCAAGATACATCCTGAATAAAGTCTCGACCACATCTGAAAGGAGCTGGGTGTTGGCAATCCGTGCCTGCATGTGGCTGGATGCGTCAGGCGCCTGAACTGTTGGCAATCGAACTCCGCGCAGGGCGAGGTCGTCGGCACGCATGCTCCACATCCATTGGCGCTCTTTGTCTTGCAGAATAAATTTTGCTTCTTGTACGAGTTTGCCGGATTGCAAGGCAACCAGCGCTTCTGCCGCATACGCAGGAGTGCCACCCTTCAATGATTGTTCGTGCGCGGAACCTGAAGTTGAAATCAGCACAAGGCGATCGTCGACGTACAGCTTGTAGATTCCGAGCTCACCCAGATCGACTTCATGACTTCCCGATTCGGTGTAATACCAAAGCCAGGTGAGAAATTCGCGGCCCAAAAATGCCTGGTTGGTTTGCAAATATCTGAGGCTTTCAATGGGGAGATTGAGTTCCATGCGTCGGTCCCGCAGTTGCAAGGTGTATAGAGGTTCGTGCAAGTTGGTCGTGAACCTAATAGGGGATTGAAACGATGTCCAGCGATGCCCAAGTGTTTGAAATCGCTCAAAAGTGTATAAATCGCGCGGTCGAACTGTGCCGCGACTTCAGCCGAAAGCCCGTCGGCAAGCTGCGCAAGGGCGATAAAACCTGGGTCACCGATGCCGACCTCTTCATTGAGAAGGAACTCCGTTCGATGATCACCGCTGCTTTTCCGACCCACTCCATTGTTGGCGAAGAAGAAGGCGGGTCGCTTCAAACCAATACGGACTCGGGCACTGACAGCTGGTCATGGATTCTTGATCCCATCGACGGGACTTTCAGCTTCGTGCACGGAATTCCTTTTTACTCGTCACTGTTGGCTGTGCTCAAAAATGGTGTGCCGCAGATCGGATTCGCAGCACTTCCTGAACTGGACATTATTATGAGTGCCGACAAAGGCCGTGGCGCTTGGATCAATGGAGAAGTGTACAAACGACCTGAGAGATTGGGACAAGACGCAATCGAGTTGGTTGCAACAGCGGATCCTTATCGCTTTCGAATGGAAAAAGTTGGTCATCTTGTGAACGACTTTTACACCAGCGAACTGAAGGCAAGGACATACCCCGATGCTCTGGGTTACTATATGTTGTTGCGCGGATCCGTCAGGGCCTTTGTCGATCCCAAAGTCGAGATTTGGGATGTGGCACCATTTCATGTGATTCTTCCTGAGGCAGGCTTTACGATTCACGCTTGGACACAAACCCACCAAACGCGGCGCTTGGAGCGAGGCAGCAGTGTGGCATACGCATTGAGCGACGAGGGTGTGCCGCTGGCTGTGGACGACGTTCTGAAGTTGCTGAAAGGTTGATGATAAAAATGTCTCTGATGTTGAGTATAATAGAACCTCTGAAAAGGACCTGTGTGGGTCTTCTTGTTTGTTGCCCTCTTTCGGCGTGTGTGAGTGGTCCTCAGAAAACTCCGGAAGTTCTTGTGGTGCAGAGGAGCGAGCTGGGCCGTCCACGTTGGTTGGAGGGCACTTTGGGGATTGAACCGAATGCAGAGAAGTGGTTTGTGCATTCCAGCTCGGATCTTTTGAAGCTCGATTTGGGTATCAAACAGACGCAATCCAGTGGCTTGGCAATGCATTGCAAGTTGCTGGCAGGCCGTATGCGGCTCGAGATTCAGTCTGCACTCGATCAACTCAAGTCAGATGAAAAAGCGACACCGAGCGGCAAGGGGACTGCGCAGACCGGTTCAGCTTCATCTCCATCTGAGTCTGGCAAGCCGACTGCAGGGCAGAACGAGGTCATCGAGACGGCATTGTCGAAACTTGCAGATTCTCAGGAGTGTCCTGAGCTGGAGCCCAAAGAGGTCTATTGGGAGGAGCTGCGTCGGCAGACTGTTGAAGGGCCAAGATCGAGCTATGACGTCTACGTCCTTCTTCGTCTCAAGCAAATTGATTTTGACGAGGTCCTTGCCATGACGGCGAACTCTCTTAAACTGAGCGGTCGGGCCGACCTTGAAAAGGTCGCCGAGATTTTAAGAGGCCGCATGAGCAGCAGCCCCCAACGAGGAACAAACGAATGAGCGGAAACGGCAAGTGGCTCATAATTACAGAGAAGCCCAGCGTTGCAGGTGATATTGCCAAGGCGCTTGGTGGATTTGAAAAAAAGTCTGATTATTACGACAGCGACAAGTACGTTATGACCTGGGCCGTGGGTCACCTTGTTGAATTGCTGTCGCCTGAAGACCTCGATCCCAAGTACAAGCGTTGGTTGTTGCAGGATCTGCCAATTCTGCCGCAACGCTTTGAATACAAGCCCAAGGATGGCCAAAAAGAGCGACTCGATACCATCAAATCGCTTGCCAATCGTAACCACGTCGTTGGTCTCATCAACGCATGCGATGCCGGCCGCGAAGGTGAACTCATTTTTCGTGAGCTTTATGATTTTTCCGGCACCAAGAAGCCCATCCGGCGCTTGTGGCTCCAGAGCATGACTCACGACGCAATACGTAAAGAGTTTGCATCATTGCGTGAGGGTAAAGAATTCGACAATCTGAGTGATGCAGCCCGCTGCCGCGCCGAGAGTGATTGGCTGATTGGCATGAATGCAACCCGCGCGGTGACCCGCCGTCTGAAGCCCAAAGCTCAGAAAGGTGTGAGCTGGAGTGTTGGCCGGGTTCAAACCCCAACGCTCGCACTGGTTGTCAAGCGCGAAGCAGAGATTCTGCGGCACAGACCCGAGCCCTACTGGACCATCGAAGGTCGCTTTTCAACAGATACGCATGAGTATTCTGGTCAGTGGTTCGAACCCAATTTCAAGAAAGTCGAGTCTTCGGAAGACGACGAAACTGCGATTCGTGAAAAAGATGATCGTATTTTTTCAAAGTCTCAACTCGATAAAATCATAGCCGAGCTGATGGCCAAAAAAGATGCCGCTGTAGCATCTGAAACACGTAAAGAATCGCGTGAAATTGCGCCACAGTTGTTTGACCTCACCACGCTGCAGCGTGAGGCCAATCGCCGATTCGGTATGCCTGCAAGCCGGACTCTGCAGGCAGCGCAACGGCTTTATGAAAAGCACAAGGTTCTCACCTACCCTCGTACCGATTCCAAGAATCTGCCCGAGGATTACGTCGACAGCGTAAAAACGATTCTCGGCAAGTTCGGCGATTCCAAGTTGGATTTTGCCGGAGTCAGCAGGCGTATTCTTTCGCGCGGACTGTTGAACAAAGATCGGGTTTTCAACAACAATGGAATTTCCGACCACTTTGCGATCATTCCAACCGGAGAGGTTCCGTACTCACTGGAAGGCGACGATCAACGTATTTTTGATTTGGTCTCGAAGAGATTTCTGGCTGCGTTTATGCCACCTGCTGTTTGGGCAAAGGTGGAACGCATCACCCGCATCACTGACTATCATTTTCGAACCCGTGTTTCTGACCTTCAAGAACAGGGCTGGCGTGAAGTTTATGGCAAAGATTCGGAAGACGAACCGAGTTTGCCCAAGCTCCATCCGACTGATCCCACCGCAAGCGTGAAGGTCAAAACCGAGAATGTTGAACCACAAGAGAACGCAACGAAGCCACTTCCACGACTCACAGAAGCCAAGCTTCTGAGTTTGATGGAACATTGCGGCAGGACGGTTGAATCTGAGGATTTGGCCGATGCGCTGCGTGACAAAGGCATTGGCACTCCTGCAACCCGAGCTGACGTTATCGAAAACCTCATCTCAAAAGAATACGTCGCACGCAGTGGCAAGTCCTTGCGCGCAACCTCCAAGGGAATGCGCTTGCTCGATGTTCTCAACCGAGTTCCCGTGGATGGGCTTGCAAGCGTCGAATTGACGGGTGAAATGGAATTCGGCCTCAAGCAAATGGAGCGTGGGCAAAAGAGCCGTGCCGATTTCATGAAAGAGATGGCAGATTACACTGCTGAGGTTGTCGAGAAGACTCGTGGTTTCGACTACGAGCAACTTTATGCCAAAGAAGCACCATTGGGACAGTGTCCAGCCTGTAAAAAAGGAACCGTCTACGAATCGTTCTGGGGCTATAAGTGCAACCAGAAAGAGACCTGCACCTTCATCATCTGGAAAGAAAAGAATCAGCGCTATCTCGACAGAAGTTTGGTTTCAGATCTTCTGAGCAAAAAAATCGTCGGTCCGGTGGAATTCACAACCCTGAGTGGATCGACCTATTCAACATTCCTGACGACAACCGAAAAAGGCGTCTTTTTCTCTGATGAGAATGGGACTCCGACCGAAACGCTGCCAGGTGCAGAAGTCAAAGTCCTGCACGAAGAGCAGTTGCCGCAAACATTCCTTGCATTGCCGGGTCGGTTGATTGAAACCGAAACAGCATACATGTGTGAGTTCGGCAC
>JBDLRR010000179.1:0-8709 GCA_039799985.1 Pseudomonadota bacterium
GGGAAGCGAAGTTTTCATGCCCAAAGTCGTTTCTCTCACCATGCCCATTGGAGGCAACAAGGCCTACTACTGCAGCGGTGTGCTTGTTGGACCCAGGCACGTGATTACCGCCGCCCATTGCGTTGATTCAGCCAAAGAGGTCATCATCAAACGCTATGAAAAAGATCTTTCATTGAGCACCCGAAATGGTGTCGCTTGGAAGCCCCATCCGAAATTCAATGAAAAGGCTGTTGCCACTCTGGAACACATGTCCGCACTTGATTTGGGAGTTGTGGTCTTGGACAAGGCATACCCACCTCCCTACATGACCTTGAATCCGGCGGTCGCCTCGAAACACTCAAATGCGATCTACTCTGGAATTGGCACGAGTGAAGGCGAGAAATTCGATCTGAAGTTGCGCTTTGCAGAGAACATCAAATCAACTCGCGTTGATTATCGTGGCTGGGGTTCGATTTGGGTATCGAAGGGTTCTGCGGCTCTTTGTCATGGTGACTCCGGAGGACCATTACTCACCCCAACAGGCGAATTATTGGGAGTACAATCTTCGAGTTCGTATATCGACACAGGAAAGAAGAACATGTGTGGAGATGCTTTTCAATCAAATCACGCCAGTGTTTATCCTCATCTGGACTGGGTCGCCTGCACCTTCCGTGGCTGGGGAGTGCCATTGCCTGGCTTGGAAAAGTTTAGCTGTAAATAAAATCGCAAGGCAGATTCCAGAACTTCACAACAAGTGAACTGGCAAAATGAAAAACCCCGTCTTCAAGACGGGGTTCGTTTCAACTTCGAACTTGCGACGCTCATCAAGGAAGAACCTTGAGTGCATCCAGAAAGCTCAACATGCCACTCTTCTCTGTTGCCGTCAGCGCAGTGCCTATGGGCATTTTACCACTGGAAACCCAAGAAGACATCTGCGAAGACCACTGCTTCACCGCAGCAAAGTCCTTGAAGTTCGAATTACGACCGACGTGGCAGGTCTGGCACCGGGAATCAATCAAAGCCTTCATGCCGTTGGTGTAATCCGCTTGCAACTTCACCAGCGGATCCACAGTTGGTGGTTGAGGCGTTGGGGCCGGTGGCTGAGGCGTCGGAGCCGGTGGTTGAGGCGTTGGAGCCGGTGGTTGAGGCGTTGGGGCCGGTGGCTGAGGCGTTGGAGCCGGTGGTTGAGGCGTTGGAGCCGGTGGTTGAGGCTGACTTCCAGCGGATGAACAATCTTCATCATCGTCCTCATCATCGTCCTCATCATCGTCCTCATCATCGTCTTCCTCCTCGGCTCCCGAAGATTTACCGCTACCTTTGGATTGCTGTTGAGCAGCCTTTTGTTGTGCTTTCGCCTTCGCTTTACTCCTCAATCCCACGCCCGAGTCAGTTTGACCTTCGGTCAAATTGACCGCAGGATCTGAGTTGTAATTCTCGGCACCACAAGCAACAACCAAAAGCACAGAAAATCCCACCAACAAGCCAATTGCAGATTTCATGCAGTTTCTCCTTGAGAGTTGAAGCACATCTTCCACTCCTATCTCATCGGAGATATTTTAAAAAAATGAAGCGAAACTCATTAAAACTATAAAAATGCATTTATATTAGATAGATAAATTTTATTATTTTAAAATTTTTAAATTAAAAACGTAATTTAAAAACCAGATTTAAACCAGCCATCAAAACATTTAAAAACGACACAAAAAAGAAGGCTGGTCACTCCCTGTGACCAGCCAAATTCCTTCGGTTTAAAACTCTTCTCTCACGTGTTGAGGGGGGTGGGGGCACGGAAAGCGCTCCGCAAACTCATCGCTTGCAAGAACTCAAAAGCCAAACCGAATACCTGAAGACTTGAACATCATAGAGCCGACAGATTACCCATTCGCTCACGCAGAGGCGATTCTCTTACATCAACCAGGTCCGCAACAGCACCACCCTGCGAATCGGAATCAGCATCTTCACCGACAATGACATCTTCCATGCCGATCAACCTGTCGATCGAAAACCAACCCGGCCCAGACACGGAGATGTTCATCAACGAAAGCAGAACGACAGGCGACAAATTCAAAACCAAGAATTCATCTGCCGGAAAATCTCCCAAGACGTAGAATCCAAAAGCACTCAAAACGATCGGAAGCTGAATCATTGCCGCAATGCGGGTCAAGAAGCCAAACATCAACATAACACCACCAGCCAAATGGGCGGCAATCACAATATGAGACAAAACAAAAGCAAGAAATGGCAAGCGCGGGCCCGAAAGCAGCTTCTCAAGAACGCGACCGTCTTCAACAAACGAGACCGCCACCACAAGCAGGACCAGACCAACCAGCACTCTCAGAACATCATTTGTTGCCGAAAAAAACAGTCCAGCTTTCATGTTCATACACGGTCTCCTTTTTGCATTGAACCAAGTTTCTCTCCGTTGAGATACTTTTCGGAACCGGAAACCGTAACTTTAATTTTTCTACAACATACCGTTTTTTCTGTTTTTATTTTTAAAAAAAACAGATTCGTTTATCACAAAACGAACTCAAAACTCAGCTTTGCTGTTCTGCTACCGGGCCTCCAGCTGAAGAACTTGCAGACTTTTTAACAAGCTCTTTAAGTGCTTCAAGTTCCTTTTCCAACTTGCCTGTTTTTTCTTTCAGTTCAGCAAGCTCCGAAAACCTTTCACTAACCGCCGAAGGTGAAAGCTTTTTCAAGAATTTATCCTGACTGCGCCTTGCGCGCGGAATCAACATGGAAAGCAATCCATAATTCTTTCGATGAATGTATGAGTCAAATGCTGATCCCAGAACACCGTCCTGCGATTCAATCCAAACGTCAGGCAAGGCTGCAATCAATCGCACCGGATGCCTTCTGTCGGCATACTGCTGAAGAAGTGGACGTGTCTCGCTTCGAAGTTCGGGAAAGCGCGCAGAGGCGGTTGCAACAGCCTTCAATGCAGCATTCCTGACTCTGAATGGCAACAAATGCTGTTCGACCAATTCCTGCAATTGAGCAACATCACCTGGCTGAACCAATTCACCAATCAGTCGAATGGCTGCAGCTTCAACAATACCCAGATGTGTTGTTCCCCGGGCCAAGGTCCAGGCCCACGCAGACAAAACCTGACGATGTTCATTCAAGCGCAATGCCGGAGTTCTGCGCAACAAATCAACTATTCCGGTCAGAGCAGCATCCCGCACATTTAACGGCTCGTTGAGCTGAGAAGCAATTTCCTTGAGCTGGCTCAGCCACTCATTCTTGTCACTCAAAGCACTGCTGCTGACCGCAAGAATCCATGAAGCTCGAGCAAGGGCATGACGCTCAACCGAGGAGGTTAAAATCTCAGCGGCAAGATCGGCATTGGTTTCGGCAATCATCCGATAGGCATTCGCACGCGCCCGCCAAAGCTGCTCACCCTTCAACCAGGCAAGAACAAGATCCTTGACCTCTTGCGAAACAAAACCGTCAACCAGCGAACGGGCCGCTACATACTTGAAGTAACTCAACGGGCCCGAACATTTATTGGTGGCCAGCACTGCCTTGGCCCACTCTTGAGAAATCTTCTGTTTCACTGAACCGACAATCGAACAGTTCGGATCAACAATCACGAACGCGACAGGGTGCTTGCCGGCAAGAATGATCTTCTCATCTGCCTTGGTCACCTGCACCAGACGCTCTTCGCCTGTTCCGTCTTCATATTGAATAAAAATCTTGACTTGGAATTCGCAGACATCTCGATCGTCTGATTTGACCTGCTTTTGGTTGAGAGTCACCTCCAGACCATTCGTAACCGACTCAACCTTGCGGATTTCCGCTTCCAACTCGACGTGTCCTGCCTTGAAAACAAACGTATCAAAGAACCTTCGCGCGTTGAAACCGGTGGACTCCTCGATGGCGCGAATCAAATCCTGCGTGGACACCGGCGAAAACTGATGCTTGGTGAGATAGTGACCGATAGCCCGACGGAATGCATCCTCGCCAATCGTGTCGCGCAAGTGGTTCAACACCAAAGCACCCTTGTCGTACAGGTGCGCATCAAAAATCTCGGACACAAATTCAAACTGATTGAATACAATCGGACGTTGATAGGTGCGTGACTCCTCGAGATAACCTTCCTGGAAATTCTCCTTGAGATAAAAAATGCCCGCAGATTTGCCGTTGCAGTGCTCTTCCCACAACACTTCAGAGTGAGTCGCAAACCCTTCGTTGAGCCATCCTTCGGACCAGGTTTCACAAGTCACTGTGTCACCAAACCACTGATGCGCGAGCTCATGCATGACCAGGAAATTGCGAGATTCACTGCCGACCATGAATTCCTGAGGTCCAATCACGTTGTCGGTATTGAACGTTGCGGTTGTGTTTTCCATACCGCCGTAAAGAAAATCAGCAACGAATGCCTGGCCGTATTTGCTCCATGGATATTCGTAGCCCCAATAATTGGAGTAGAACTCCATCATTTTGGAAGTATCCTGAGCAAGAACGACTGCTGAATCGTGAAATTTCTGCGGGACGAGCACACTCACATCTCGACCACGCCAGGTCACTTTGTGCTCATGAAATTCGCCGCACGCAAATGCAACCAAATATGGAGCGTGAGGATGACGCAGTATCCACTCCTGGGTGCGCCAGCCGCCGTCGACCACGTCACTCAGGCATTGGCCATTCCCAAGACCTTTCCAAGCCGCCGGAAAGCTCAAACGCTGAAGAACTGTGATCTTCATACGCGGATCATCCTGACAAGGAAACCAAAACGGAGAATCGGTGTCTTGCCCTTGTGTCCAGATGCAGTCGTACGCCGCGTCCGAATTCTTTTTCTTGTGCACAAAGTAGAGGCCGGCATTGGGCTTGGTGACTGTGTAATGGATTTTTGCTACTACCAATTGCCCCTGACGAAGTGCCTCGTCGAACTTCAAGGTCAAAACCGAATCGTCGTAATCAAAATCCACCTGTTTGAAGGTCAGACTTTCTATCGCGTAAGGATTGTTGATGTCGAATGAAGAAACCCGCGCATATTGGACGTCGTGAATTCCCATTTCCCGGGCATCAAAATTGACCTGGCCCGCGCCTTCCGACATCGCCCTGACAACGATGTAAGCAAAAGCTTCAAACTGATCTTCTTCAAAATTAAGACGACCCGCGAGCGTCAAATGGATCTGTCGGCAATAACGATGAGGCTCGTAGTATTGCTTGGCCGTTTTGAGTGCAGGAAAGTTCCTCGCCGAAGAGGTCTGACTTGCAGAACCAGATCCACTGGGTTGCCGACTCTGACGAGCCTCAAGGTTTTCAATCATTCCTTCCAAATGTGACCCCAAAATCATCACGTTCTCCTTGCAGTCTTCAATTTCCTGATAGGAATGCTTCTCGCATGCGCAGAGGGGAGGTAGCAAGGACCCAGCCTTTTGCCGGACAAGACAATCTATGCTAGCTAGGCGTCAAACAAGGATTTTTGCCCCGAGGAGGTCCGTCGTATGGATTATGCGCTTGCCTGGAAAACGATTGCAGGCCTGCTCATCGCCACACTTACCCAGATTTGGCTGTTGCCAACTGCACTGGCAGACAACAGACCCGATTCGTTCAAGTCTCTCGACAGCGACAGTGCCGACCACTCTTGCCAGGTTGTCTTGAGAAACGCTGCGCTACGACGCGATCCCCAGACAGGTCTGCCGCTCATTGAAATCGACGACACGGGAACATCCTGGTACACATTCGAAAGCACCATTGATGTTGCAAATGGACCGTTGGCGAGGGGCACTGGTGTCTTTATTCTGTATAGGGCATCAGACGATCCGTCATGGCACTCTGCTCCCGGAATGAGCATTCCCGGCGCACCGCAGGGAATGCAACGTTTTACCTTTCGCTTTTCGCACGCAACATTGAATGCGTCTGATTCAAGCGTCAGTGAGCCTGACTCGAACAAACGACTTTTCCTTATTCCATACCTTCAAACCACCGATGGGCGTCGCATTTTCGACCACAACACCAGCCTCGGCGATTCCGACAGTGTCATACTGACAAGCAACCTTGATTGGACACTCACCAGCGACCCTGCTTTGTGTCCCGTTGCCGGTAAAGGCTCCAGCACATTGAGATTTTTGGGAAATTGGGAGATTGAGCAACGAGGCCAGCCACGGCCAGGGCAATCACTGCTCGTTGAGTATGATCTTTCGCGATTGCCGCAATGCCAAGCCAGCAGCAACAATGGACTTCCAGCCTGGCAAACCGAGGCATTGATTCGGTTTCTGCCCAACGGCGAGGAGTTCAGCGCCTCAGTGAGCTCGATGCAGAACGGAAAGATGATCGCAACCCCTGCCCGATTCGAAATTCCAGAAGGCTCAACAGATGCACAGGTCTGGTTCCGCACCCGTGGACGGAACTGTGAAAGTTCATGGGACAGCAATTACGGCCGAAATTACGAATTTCATTTCAAACCCGACGTTGCCCCCTCGCCCGCCTGGGCAGGACAATGGAGAATGTTGCAGAACCCGGGACAGTGCGCGTCACCAGCATCACCCGTGACTTTGGGCGACGAAACTGTATTGACCGATTCAGACTTGAAAAACTGCCGCGTTGTCGAGGCCGAAGTTTTGGTGCCGGGTCTGACGACTTCGCTTGAAACCACGCCGGAAGCTATTCAAGCACAGCTTCGCTGGTCATTGGATGGAATCATTCAAAAGAACCAGTGGCTGACTTACGTGGGTCGAAGTGGTCAAAATTATCGCTTCCGCTGGGTCATTCCCGGAGAGTTTTTGCGTCAGCGGGCATGGAGAAAGTTGGACTACAGTTTCCAATTTTCAACCGATGGCCTTTTTTGGCTGAGCGCAGGCCGATCCACAGGGCCCCACAACGGAGTGGTAGCTCCAAGAACAATCCAATACATTTCTTCTCCTTGAAACAAACCATTCCTGCGAGGAGCCGTGCCGATGACTTTGTCTTTCCGACATTGGAACACATTCTGGACTCTGGCTTTTTCATGTCTTAGTGCGGTCGGAACTGCACAGACCACAGGTGGTTTTGCAAATCCCGGTTCCCGGGCTCTGGCGGACGCGAACTCCGCTGGTGATTTTTTTGCCGCTGGCGACAACAAGATCCTGCTCTACCGAGATCAATATTCTGCGGCGAGATTGTTCCAAAAGACGTTCCCCACGGAACCCTCCGTTGTATCTGGCGGGCTTGTCGAACGAACCACAAACGACAACTCTGCAACCATTGTTCGTGTCTGTTCTCAAACCGAAGCAGTCGCGATCACCCTGATGGCAAACGGCCGCTTCAACTTTGATGTGCGAGACTTGTCATCCGATTTGAAGCTCACATCCGCTCGTGATTTGCGCTGTGCTGTGGACAGTACCAGCGGAACTTGGGCTGCGGTCAATTTGAAAACAGGAACTGGATTGGTGTTTGCCAATGCCGAGTCCTCGACAAAGACTCTTGCCAAATTCAACTTGCCAAATGCGAGTGGAGATTGGACCCACTTTGTGGCTCTCGATGGTCAATTCGTCGCGTTTGCGACCAGCGGCCAAAATGGCCGTGTTCAAATCACTGACAATCAAAATGCACGAGTGGTGCTGACCCGTTCGCCCTGGAATGAGATTGATCCGCACGACACCTTCGCCACACGTGGAAACTTCCTTTTGCATGCAGGACAAGGACAAGTTTCGTACGCGCAAATGCTTCCCGAAGGATCAAATCCTCATTGGACCGACAAAACAAACATCAACATCAGCCCGTGTTCGGAAACCGGCGGTTGCGGCGCAGCCATCGCGCCTGATTATTCATGGATTGTTGCTGGCACCTGGGGAACCTATGTTGGAAAACAATCAAAATTTATTCGAATCAAAACTCCCCTGGTTTTTTCCGACGTCACCAGTCCAGGCACTGCTCTGAACCGCAAGCAAAACAAATTTGTGCTGGTGGGCGACACCGATGCCGAAATTGCATCCCTTCCCGCAGAAATCGACAAACTTGAAGGCGACAAACAGAGCAGGTTCATTGAAAACGAATACAAGAACACACGTAAACCCAGGTTTGCAGTGTGGCTCAAAGGCCGAGTCGACGAAATTGAGTATTTTGCAGTTTCCAGCCGCGAACGACCACGACCACTCTTTAGCTACATGTCTTTCTCAAATTTCAATCAAGCAACAGGAGACGTGATTGTTGTTGAAGGACAAATTCCACAAAAATTACCCTCGCATTGGGCGGCTGTGGAACCACAAGTTGAATTCGATGCGATTTCATTGGCCAATGAGTGGATTCCTGCGAAAAAACAGAATGACAATTCAGCGCCAACCCGACCTTGGTGGACTGATTCGCTGCAGCTTCCCGCTGCGCTCTCAGAACTCCAGACATCAGGGATTTCTCCACGACCCGTTCGAGTTTCAATTGTGGACAGTGGTGCGGATTTCAATCATCCGGGACTGCGCGGCGTTTTTTGGATCAACGACAAAGAAATTCCGGAAAACGGAATTGACGACGACAGCAACGGACTTGTGGATGACGTTTATGGATTTGACTTCGTCAGGGAAAGCTCAACACCTGACGACGAATTTGGTCACGGGACGCACGTTGCTGGACTTGTGAACAACATCTGGTCGCAACAGGCGCTTCTGGGTGGAGCCTTCAATGCTCGATTGCGCATTTTTCGAGCCCTCGATTCTAAAGGAAAAAGCAACAGTGTCGATCTCGCGCGCGCGATTTCCGCGGCACTTCAAGCAGGAACCGATCTATTGAACTGTTCCTGGGGAGTAG
>JBDLRR010000180.1:0-3279 GCA_039799985.1 Pseudomonadota bacterium
TTGCCCGAAGAGGCACAAGTCGAAGCGGTTGCAGGTTGAAATTACAACCATTTCAAAACCTGAATCGTTCATCGCATCTGAAATAGTTTGGCGTAAAACCGCCGGGCCGTTTGGAAGTGCATAGCCTTGGGCCCAAATTTCGCGAATTTCCACCGGACACAGCGTGTAATGGGCGCCACTGTAAATCATTGTTCCCTTGAACAAGGCCGGTTGGGAGTTTTGCGGCTGAGGGCTCTTTGTCATTCTTGATCCGCCTCGCCGCACTCACCGCTCAGGGGTGTTTCAAAAAATTCATGCCGTTGGTGAAAAGGAACATTTCGACCCAACATGATCATCAACTTCAGGCTCAGGCATTCGAGTCCCATGTTGTGACCAGACATGGCTCCACGGAGCGCAAATGCCCGACCATTTTCGTAGCTTTGCAGGTCGATTGTTCCGGTTTGACATTGCGATGCAATCACCAGCGGAATTTCATTTGCGGTTGCCGCTTCTGCAAGTTGAAGCCAGCAATTGTTGATGAGCGGCAAATTGCCAACCCCAAATCCGCGCACGATGATGCCTTTGTGATTCTCAACAAGTGTTTGAATCATGTTCGGTGCCAAGCTGGTTCCTGGGATCACATCCAGCACGCAGATGGACGGATTGATGCGTAAATCCAATGATGGCTTGTGACGTTGAGCACGTGCCACGGCGGGTTTCATGAGGTTCTTGTTGACGGTGAAATGCACTCCGAAATGGCCAAGGGGTGCTGAGTGCTGTGCAGCAAACGCATGCAAATGTTCGCTGCTGCGTTTTGTGACTCTGGAGCCGCGATAAACAACGCTGTCGAAACAAATCATCACTTCGGGGTGACCTGTGGTGGCCAGTTCCACTGCGTCCACAATGTTGGCACGCGCGTCCGTGCGCAGCTCGGCCAGCGGGCGTTGCGAGCCGGTCATAACGATCGGTTTGGTGAGGCCTGCCAGCATGAATGAGAGGGCGCTCGCGGTGTATGCCATGGTGTCTGTTCCATGAACGATCACACAGCCGTCGAATCTGTCCCAATGGTCGTAGATGGCAGTTGCAAGTTTTTTCCAAAGTTCAGAATCCACATCCGAAGAGTCGATGTTGCTGACAATCTCCAATTCGATTTGAGCGAGTTGTTGCAGTTCGGGCACCCGGCTGAGGAGAGAATCGAGAACTGATGTTTCTTGTCGGGACGCCTGACTTTGTGGGTCAAGTGTCATGGCAAATGTTCCGCCGGTGTGAAGGATGAGAACCTTGGATGATTTTTTATTCATGCCCTGCACCCGTCAGCGTCCTTGTCCGGAAATGTTCCAGATTGTTCCAAACAAAGTCAGTCCCAAAAGCAAAGTTCCCCAAATCGAAAGATGAGCGCCTCGTCGCCCCGTCCAGCCCCAATATCCGCGTCCTACAAGTGCAAGAAGATACCAGCCCCATACGGCAAAAGCCCAAATCACCTTGAGGCTTGTGATATGGGCCCGCAGCCTGATGTCGACAATCAACATCACACCTGTCGCCAGGCTTGTACTGATGAGCAGAAAGCCGACGAGAGAGGTGCGCCCAACAAGTTTATCCAGTGTTTCCAAACTCGGCATGAAGGGGCGACGCTCGAGAACCCGAGACTTCAGACGACTGTAGTCCCACAGATAAAGAAGTGAACTGGAAAATGCGACCATGCACAAAGCTTCTCCTGAGATCGCGGTGGCAATGTGCAGGAGCGAGAGTCCCGGCAATGAATGCAAAGAGGCTGAGGATGTTTCATTGAAAAAGGGAGCTGCAACCGTGAGCGCCCAGATGATCGCTCCCATGAGGAACTTCAAGGGTCTGAGTTCTTGTTTGTCACGCTCGAGCAAAAGGGCGACAATCGCGATAAGACTTGCAAGCCCCGACAAGATGATGGTGAACAATCGGCTGTTTGGTGAGATCATCAAAAGGGTGAAGTGTCCTGCGCTCAAAAACACTGCGAACAAGAAAAAACCGCGTGCTGCGCGCCTTGCATTCTCGGTCCAGCTTCCTTCTCTTTCGCGCCAATAGATTGCCGCGGCGTCAAGAGTCATGGCGAGTCCAAAAAACAGAACAAGACAAATTCTCAAAATTGTTTCGGAATACGTGATGAATTCGAGGACAAGCAAAGCTTGCTGAGAATCATTTTCCATGCCGCCGTCCTCATTTCAGGTTTTCGATGCTTTTAAATCAAATTCCATTTCGCCCTTCAAGTGCACGTTATTATAGAGGCTTGCGGATGTTTTATGAAGCCCCCTGTCAATCCACGGTGAATATTTTTCTCAGTTCCTGACCAACGCAACCGATACCCCAAAGGCAAGCAGGGAAGGGTTCTTGCTTGCGTTGAATGGCTTCATTAGAGGAAGAAATGCCATGAAACAGACCCTGGATTCGTTTCGTCGTGTTTTTCCAGTGGTGACACTGGCGGGCGTGCTGGCTGTCGCATGCGGTGCATCGGTCAGCCAAATTGTGAAAGATTTCAGCTTCAATCTTGACGAGCGCAAGGCAAGTTTGTTGACCGAGTTCAACACAGAAATTGCACTCAATATGGAAGTTGCAATTCCAATCAAAAACATGGGCTGGGTGCGGCTGATTCCTGCAAACTCCCAGCACGGCTTTCAGATTGCCACAGACCTCGACTTTTCTGCGTTTCTTGACAAAGAACTTGCCATCGGGCGGACCACAAGCTTGCCTAATGGTGTGACATTCCCGTCGTTTATCACCACCGATATGTACTCGGTGATGCTCAAGCGGGACACCAAGATGAATACCAAGCTTTATCTTGGCACCACCTCTGCCAAACGCTATGTGGGCGTCGGGCTTGAGTTGAATTTCGTCGACAGCCGCTTTCCAGAGGGCCTCGCCATCTCGCAGACTCTTCAGGACAAGAGCAAAAAGAATATCGGCGTTGTTTCCTTCTTTGGTCCCAAGATAAGCAACGGGCAAATGGTTGCTCCGGGTGGTATTTTCGTTGCCACAGACCTCAACACATTGAGCGGCTCCGGAAAAACCAGTGGCTTCACGGTCAACACTGCGGGCGTGGAAATGCAGTCAGTCAGCCTTCTGCCCTACGATGGCTTTGATGTTGTGGGCAAAGACGCTCGGACCTACAAGCGTCCAGAAAATCAGCTCAACCTCTTCAGCCGCTTCAAGAGCGCAGGACGTCAGGCTGGCTTAGTGGATTAAGCCTGTCGTTTTGCCCTTGCCTTGCATGGCCTTCATCCAGGGAGTACGAACTTGGATGGAGGCTTTTTTATGGTCAGCGAAACTTCG
>JBDLRR010000181.1:0-4548 GCA_039799985.1 Pseudomonadota bacterium
AGGCAATTTGTTTTGCGCTCGAGGCTGGTGAAGACAAAATGCCTCAGGCGTCGACAATTGTCAGCAAATTGTGCCATAAGTACCCGCTGTACGACGGAGTGTTTTCGTCGTCAGGATACTCGCTCCCGAGACTCTGAACTGGGCGCTGTGTCACCCGAGGGGGTAACAGATGAAGTGCAGACAGTGCAAAAGCGAAGAAACAAAAGTCCTTGAGAGTCGCGAAAGCAAGGATGGGCTGACTGTGCGCCGCAGGCGTGAGTGCCAGCATTGCAACTATCGCTTTACGACCTTTGAGCGTTCCGAGGAATTGCCGGTTTACGTCGTCAAGCGTGATGGCTCGCGCGAACCTTTCGACCGACAAAAGCTTTTGCGAAGCATGAGTGTTGCTTGTCAGAAACGCTCCGTCAGCGCAAAAGAACTCGAAGGTATTGCCGATTATGTCGAATTGACGGCGAGTCAACGTGACGATCGGGAGATCACTTCGCAGGCCATCGGTGAGCTCGTGCTGGACGTCCTCCGTCACCTTGATCCTGTTGCGTATGTTCGCTTTGCTTCCGTTTATCGCGCATTTTCTGACCCCGAAGATTTTGTTCGTGAGCTGCAACGCCTTGCTCAAAACTCGCGCTTTAATAAGTTTCAAGGGGATCTTGAGAACTCCGACGTCGTTCAGTAAACATGACCTCCTGTCCTTTATGGAAGAAGGAGGAGTAGGTGTTTACCGGTCTGATTCGCGATGTTGGAATTGTGCGTTCGTGGCAAAAGCGAGCCGATTCTGCATTATTTTCCATTGAGACAATCCTCAATCCCAAAGATTTGGAAATAGGAGCAAGCGTTGCTTGCAATGGTGCTTGCTTGACTGTTGTTCAGCAGTCGTCTGCAGAACGCGAATTGCACCAATTGTTTTTTGTTGAAGCAGGTCCTCAGACACTCGCCCTGACTCGCTTTGGAACTCCTGAATTTTCGGGAGTGGGCGAACTTGTCAATCTGGAACCGGCCCTGCGGATGGGTGATGCGTTGGGTGGGCATGCCGTCTCGGGACACATCGATACCCTCGGATCCGTGCTGGTAAATGAAGCAACTGGTGATGGTTTCTGGCGGCTGAGGATTGGCTTTGCCAGCGAATTCTCAAATTACGTGGTCAAGAAAGGTTCAATCGCAATCGCAGGAGTTTCATTGACGATTGCGGACTGCGCAACAGAGTCGCAATCTTCGTGGGTTGAAATCATGCTCATTCCTCACACACTCATGCAAACCAACTTGAAAAATTTGCGGGTTGGATCAAGGGTCGAAATCGAGTTTGATTCGCAGGCGAAATTGGTTGCGAACCTGCTCAAGGTCATGATACCAGAGCATCTCAAAACATCGTTTAAAAAGAACTGAAGTACGGCATGCGAGTCGAGCGTTTCTATCATAGCGCACCTAGCGCTGCGGAAAGCACGGCAAAGTCTACCCGAGCGTTGACCACGACGGGCGGAGACTTTGCGCTTCCTGCGCATGCTTTTCCAAAATCTCTTGAAGCAGCAGCTTATGCTCTCCGCAAAAGATTGATTTGTCCGCGTTGGTGGTTGATTGGAGTCATGAGTCAATGGCTCAGCAAAGATGCGGAACAACTGGCGCTCCAACTCGCTTTAAATGACGGTGATTGGGTATTGAGCGGACCTCCTGTGTCTGTGAAGTCGTTTCCAGTCATCGTGCAATTGTGGACCGAGATTTTTGCGCAACTTTCTTATGGAAATCTCCAGAATGAATGCGTTCTGGAGCTTGAACTTTCGCGCATCCTCCGAGGCACATCCTCCGAGATTTTTGCCCAACGCTCATTTGCAACGGAATATTTGAGTTCTGCATTGCGTGTGCAAAAGGTCCGCACAAACAATTCGAAATCTCAATCCAAGCGCTCGCGCACGAATGTCGCTCAGTCGCCGCACCTGACTTTGGAGGCGGTGGGACATGTGCAGGTGATTGAAAATGTGGTTTTGAAAGAGGGCACAGACGACACGCTCTTCGTTACATTTTCTCGTGATCCGCGTCGTCTGTTCACAATGGAGCCCGAAGAACTTTTGCCGGCGTCGCTTAAGGTCGGTGAACGAAAATCGGAGCAGGATTCGTTCGGCTCAAACAAATTCACCGCTTCAATTGTCAGCTTGCAGCCGGATGTTCTGCAGGCGATGAGCCGCTCTGTTTCGCCTAAGAAGCTTTGTTCCTATTTGTCTATCGAATTGATGAAAACCTCTGCCGAGTCCACCCCCGATGAGCTGGCCATGGCCGAGGGAGTCTGGCGAGGCAGGGCAATGGGCGTCAAAGAGATTGCCAAGATGCATAAAGAGCATTTGGCGCGCGCTCAGTCTTTTTATGATCATGGGCTTTTGAGTTGGGAAAACGAAGCACCGAAAGAACGCGTCCGTGATCTTGTCGGTCGCTCTCCAAAACAAGCAAACGCAGGTGTGGTGCATTGTTGGCGCATGTCGCAACATGCCTTGGACGCGGTTCAATTTGAGCAGGCGTTGTCGAACGTCTTTCGTGCTGAAAACACCCATGCGCGGCAATTGTCGGGCTCAGCAGTCGTTGCACTCGAGTCTCTGCCGTGTTTGGAAGATCCGCAGACCACGATTGGCAATGCGATCAGCGCACCGACTGACGATCTTGCGAAAGTGCAAGTTGATGTGGTTCGAAGCATGCCGGCTGGCAATGCTCTAAAAGTGCAGATGAATACTGCTCGAAGCGCATCAATTGACGTACCTTCCAGTGCAAAAGTTCATCAAGAGCCCAAGCTCAATCCTGTGTCGACTGTTGATGTTTTGCTGACAAAGGGAGCAGCCTCGGTTTCGGGGACGTCGCTCTCCTCTGGCTCGAGGATTGCAAAAGTTGGGGTGTCTTCTGAGACGGTCGTACCCGGCACGGCAACTTCCGGAGCAGCGCTGATTTCTAAGGTCGAAGTTTCACCTTCCCAAAGTGTGGCTCAATCCCATGGTTCTAACAAGACACTTTCGGCCAGAACCAGCGTTTGGAATGATGATGACTTTCTGATGTGCGTTGCCGAGTTTTACGAGTCGTTGACTCCTCTTCAGCAACAAGCTTTTGAACGAGAACGCAAGAGAATGAGTCCGGAGCAATTCAAGAGATATGTGACACCTGCTCTCGCACGACTTCGCGGCAAGTGAAGCCGTGCTTGAGTGCACAGTGTTTTTTTTCGGTTTCCTAAACATGATTTTGCGAAAGATTTTCGGTCGGGTTTCAGGCTCGTTTGAGCACGTCCAGGAGTCGCTCTTGTGCAGTTTTGAATGTTGCTTGCTTAAGCTCATCCAATTCTGTTGAACTGAATTTACCTAATACATGTCCGACCACAGCTGTTTTGTGTTCAGGCTTTCCGATTCCAATTTTCAATCTGTAAAATGAATCCTGTCCCCAACGTGCGAGAATGTCACGGACGCCATTATGACCCCCATGACCGCCCCCTGCGCGCAAACGCACCGCTCCAGGCGCTTGGTCGAGGTCATCAAAGACCACAATCACGTCTTTCGGTTCAAGCTTATAAAACTGGGCAGCTTCAAGAACAGAACCCCCAGAGAGGTTCATAAACGTCTGGGGTTTCAGAAGGAGAAGATCATGACCTTTCCACTGAACGCGGCAGGTCAGGGCATTGAACTTCGTCTGGCTGAATTGTTGGCCGCAGGCTTCAGCCAATTCATCCAAAAACATAAAGCCCACGTTGTGACGCGTGAGCTCATATTGGGTGCCTGGATTGCCCAGGCCAACAAGCAGATGCATATCGAATTAGAAGCGCACCAGCGAAGCAAGAGCGAGGTTGCGCGCAGAAGCCAACTTGACGCCTTCAGGGAAGGTCAGGTCGCCAACGTGTGCAGACTCGTCAACCTTAAGGTGTCCAACGCTCACGGTCAGTGTCTCAGGCAACTTGTTTGCTGGACCTTTCACCAGGAGCGAACGGATCAAAACCTTGAATGAGCCTTCTTTTTCTTGCTCGCGGGTCAGTCCAACAAAGTTCAAAGGGATCTTTGCCTTTACGATTTCAGTTGGGCTGACTTCCTGAAAGTCCATGTGAATAGGATTGTCTTTCAGTGGGTCAACTTGAACGTCTCTCATCAGAACAGTCGTTGTTTTGCCATCAACATCCAGAGTCACAATCGCAGAGCGTGTGTGCTGTTTTGGAAGGTTTTTGACCGGGATAGCGATGTTTTTGGTACCGCTTTTACCGAAAACAGTGGCTGGGAGAAGACCGTTGGCGCGCATTTCGCGCAGGGCGCCCTTGGTCGACAGGGTACGAGCCTGGGCAGTAATTTTGATTGATTCTGTTGACATATTACGACTCCGGTGACGTGCCTCAAGGCGAGACAGCTCAAGTGAACCCCGTCGATACACCAGAACTATCCGGTGGGCAAGTCACAAAGTGTCCCCATCCTGTTGACAAATCCCGCTCGTAGAATAGTTTCAAACGCAGGACTTATGGCACAGAGATCGTTGGCTTACTTCAGGCCCATTACAGACTACGTGTGCCGCCGTTTCATTGAGGAGTATTCGTTTATGGCATCGATT
>JBDLRR010000182.1:0-6764 GCA_039799985.1 Pseudomonadota bacterium
GCTGCAAGCATCTGCTCAGCAGTATATCTGCTTTTTCTCATGCTGAATTTTTCCCCAAAAGTGAATTGCTCATAACTTTACACTTCAACTTTTTGTGGTCTAGTTTTTTGGGGCTGGACCAGTTTAAGGACTGTGATTACGACTGGTCGTAGTACTGAAATCATTATTGGGACTGAAAGGCGAAGACGGTTCGGGCCAGAGGAAAAGGTTCGAATAGTGAATGAGGCATTTTCTGCCGACAGCTCAACGAGCCAAACAGCCCGTAAATATGGTATCCATCCAGCACAACTCTATACGTGGAGTGAGGTGGCCCCGATTCCGTGGACTATCGTGTAGACTCATGGCCATCAATGGAGGAGCCCATGCCACGAAAGAAAGCGGAAATGAAAAAACGCTATAGTGCTGAGTTCAAACTCAATGCCGTGAAGATGACCTTCTGTAGTTAACCCCCCGGGGATCGGACACCCCGCTAGGAGAGGTTAAAGGTCAGTATGAGTAATTCTAGAAGTAAGGAGGGTATTCAGGTCGTCACGGCCGTTGCCCGCCGACGAAGGTTCAGCCCTCAGGACAAGATCGAGATCGTCAACAAGACGAGGCTCTTTGGGAACTCGGTATCGTCGGTTGCCAGGGAACATGGTATTGCTCCTTCAGTGCTCTTCACTTGGAGAAAGCTGATGGAACAAGGTGAACTCGAAAGCGTGACGTCCGAAGAAGATGTTGTTGCAGTGTCTAAGATGAAAGAGATGCAAAACCGGATCAGATCGCTTGAGAGAATCTTGGGCAGAAAGACTGAAGAGGTCGAGATCCTCAAGGAAGCTGTCCGCATCGCACGCGAAAAAAAACTGATTTCGCAGAAACCATTGCTCGGAGTGGAAGGTTTCGAATAAAACGCATTGCAGAGGTTCTTGAGGTTTCCCGCTCAAACCTCATGCGGCGATTATCAACCGCCGACAACGCCAATATCGAGAAGGACACTCAAAAAGATTCCGTTCTAAAAGAACGAATTCGAGCTATCTGTGATGAGCGCCCCGGCTATGGCTATCCCCGCGTCTCCGCAGTTCTGAATCGAAAGCTTCGGGACGATGGCATCGCTGCTGTCAATCGCAAAAAAGTTTACCGCATTATGCGTGAACAAAATCTTCTTCTGAAACGGTTCGGCCCAAAACCAACTCGAACTCACGACGGCAAAATCGTCGCTCTGACGAGTGACATGCGCTATGCGAGTGATATATTCCATATCAGCTGCTGGAACGGAGATCTTGTCAGAGTTGCCTTTGTTATTGATTGCTGCGACCGAGAAATAATCGCAGCCTACGCGACGACAAATGGCCTCACCGGCGAGGAGATTCGGAATCTCATGCTGAAGTCCGTCGAAAGCCGGTTCGGAGGCATTAAAAAGCTTTCCAAGCCCATCCAGTGGCTGAGCGACAACGGCCCGCAGTACACAAGTCGGCAAACGGTCGAATTCGGACGAGAGCTGGGCTTTGAGGTCTGTACTACGCCTTCTTACTGTCCAGAATCGAATGGGCTCGCAGAGGGCTTTATAAAGCGGTTTAAGCACGATTACGTTTACGTTTCAAAATTGCCAGATGGAGCGACAGTGGCGAGACAAGTTCTTGAGTGGCTTTGGGATTACAACGAGAATGCGCCACACAAGGGCTTGAACATGAGAAGCCCGAGGGAATTTAGGCAGTCGTTAATGGCGAGCTAAAGTGTCCGTTGACATGGGGTCAACTCCACCTTCAAGCCCGACACTTCAGTTCAGGAGGTTGCTGATCAGCTTGGTATTTCGTTCGCTAGTTTGTCGAAGTGGAGAAATGAGTTCAAGTCCAAGGAAGACCTGAAGGCATCGAGAGAAGCCCATGAAGCCAAGCAAGAGAATGACAAACTAAAAGCTGAAGTAAAACGAATGAAAATGGAGATAGAAATACTAAAGCAGGCGGCGCAATACTTCGCGAGCCAGAAGTAGTGCGCTTTAGGTTCGTCCACGAAAAGGCTCAGTTTTATCCGATTTCACTGCTCTGCAAAACAATGATGGTTTCAAAAAGCGGCTATTTTTCGTGGCTCGGAAGAGCCCCCTCGAAGAGGAATGATTCAGATATGGCGTTGAAGCAAGTCATTGAGGAGGAACACCGTTGCTCTCGAGGAACTTACGGACGACGACGAATTAAGCGTTCGCTTGCAAAAAAAGGAATCAAAATCTCTGCAAACCGGATAGCAAAGCTCATGGCTCTGAGCTCAATCAGAGGCAAGTCTCCTCGGAAGTTTCGTGTGACAACAATTCCAAATCCAAAGCTTGAGAATAGCCCAAACCTCGTGAAAGCCATCAATGCTACAACTCGGTTGGATGAGGTTTGGATCAGCGATATAACGTAAGCGACACGTCGACAGCACCTTTCGGTTCCCTTTGAGCTGAATAGATTTGCCTCCAAATTCAAAGGAGGCATGTATGAGACAAGCTCAAACCCGCGCGACAAAAAGATCCCGATGGCTGGCAGTGGTTGACGACTACAGAAAGAGTGGACTCTCAGTCACGGCATTCTCACAGCAGCGAAGAATTAATCTGCATACCCTGCGTTATTGGCTTCAAAAAAACCCTGCCACGCCAGAGCCGAGACCTTCCAGTTTGTTCGTTGAAGCCCGAAGAGAAGTATTTTTGGATCAAAGGATCTCTCCGTCTGAATCAATAGTACTGGTTCTGGCATCTGGGGTGAGGCTAGAAATCCCATCGTCAGTTTCGGGTGGTTGGGTTGCTGGTCTGCTCAAGGAACTGTCATGAGATCCTGTCGCGACTTTCTCAAAATCTATCTTTGCAAGAAGCCTGTCGACTTCAGAAGAGGAATGTTCTCTTTGTCGCAAATGGTTGCCGCTGAACTGGGTCAAAATCCTCTTGATGGGAGTCTTTATGTTTTTACAAATCGCTCGAACACGTCGCTGAGATGTTTGTATTGGCACAAAACTGGTTTTGCGATGTGGATGAAGGTTCTTGAGAAGAGCAAATTCCCTTGGCCAAAAGATATGACCATTTCATCAGTTGAGTTGAGTGGAGCGCAACTCGATTGGCTGATTGACGGTGTTGACATCTGGAAAATAAAACCACATCCCGAGCTTAAATATTCCCGCATCATTTAGTTGACTCTTCGATCGCGGATGCTAGAAATGCATCATGAAAAATGATTTGATTCCAACAGATCTGCCTGAGAAATTCCACCATCTCTTCGTTGCATACCACAACGAAAATATCCGCCTGCGCGAAATCAACAACGCTCTTCGTCGATTGGCTTTCGGCCGATCAACAGAACGGCATCTCCCGGGTGAACTGATTGTGCCTGCCGGAAGTCTGTTCAACGAGGTTGAAGTGGAGGCACTAAAACTTGAAGAGAATGAGAAGCAGACAGAAGAAAAAAAAGATCAAACTGATGTCAAAAGCCATACGCGCAAAGTGGGAGGCCGCAAGCCTCTTCCTGAAAATCTTCCGCGCGTTGAAAAAATCATAGATCTCCCGGAAGAAAAAAAGTTCTGTCCCCATGATGGCCATGCGTTGGTGCGCATTGGTGAGGAAGTGACCGAGAAGCTCGATGTCATTCCTGCAAAACTCTTTGTGACTGCGTAATCCAGCCCAATCCGACCACTGATTCCAGATGAAAGCGACCACTTATTCCTGTCCAATCCGACCACTGATTCCAGTCGAAAGCGACCACTTCTGCTTTTAAACAATGCAGACTAATCCATCCCCGATTGAGCGAAACGGCGGGGGGATTGGCGATGCCAAGAAGCAGGACGGATATGCGTAAGGTAAAGACAATATTACGTTTGAGCTGGGAGGCGAAGCTCTCCCAGCGGGAAATTGCCGAGGCTCTTGGAGTCGGCAAGACCACGGTTCAGGAGGTTCTTGCGAGGGCGCAAGAAATGGGTCTTGATTGGAGCCAAATACAAAGTATTCGTGAAAGTCACTTGATTGAAATCCTCTATCCCCCGGTCAAACTTGAGAGACCAAGAAAAGACCCTGACTGGGCTCAAATAAAACTGGAGGTGATGAGAAAAGGAGTCACTCTTCTTCTCCTCTGGGAGGAATATCGGGAGCAAAACCCGGACTCGCCTTCGTATAGTTGGTTCTGCGAGAACTACAAAAGATGGGAACGAAACTCTCGGTTGGTCATGCGTCAGACGCACAAGGCTGGAGAGAAGTTGTTCTTGGACTTCGCAGGCCTCACTGTTTCCTACGTGGACCAAATAACAGGTGAGGTAAGAGCCGCTCAAATCTTCGTCGCGGTACTCGGTGCAAGCAATATGACCTTTGCGATGGCAGTGGAAGACCAAACAGTTGCAAACTGGTGCCATGCAAACGTCTGTGCACTGAGATTCTTTGGTGGCGTTCCAGCAATCCTAGTCCCTGACAATCTCAAAGCGGCCGTGAGATCACCCTCGCGATATGAGCCGAAGATCCAATCAAACTATTTAGACTTCGCCGAACATTACAACTGTGCAGTCATTCCGGCCAGAGTGCGAAAACCCCGAGACAAAGCCAAAGTTGAGGTTGGTGTTCAAGTCATTGAACGTTGGATTCTTGCGAGGCTCAGGAAAACAGGCTTCGGATCCATCGCGGAAATCAACTCTGCAATCGTTCCTCTTCTTGAAATCATCAACAACAAGACGATGAGGCATCTGGGAAAATCTCGAAGAGAACTCTTTGAAGCTATCGACAAGCCAGCTCTCAAACCTCTGCCTGAAAAAGAGTTCGAACTGGTGACTCGCAAACGAGCAAAGGTCAATATCGATTACCACATCGAGCTGCAGCGAGCATACTACAGCGTTCCATTCCAGCACGTCGGACAAGATGTTGAAATTCGATACACGAGATTAATGGTCGAAATTCTACATCAAGGCAAAGTTATCGCAGTGCATCAAAGGCTTTCAAAACTTGGAGCTCGTCAAACCATCCCAGAGCACATGCCATCGCATCATCGAAAGATGATGGACTGGAATCCCCAACGAATTCTCCGGTGGGCACTGGATGCAGCCGGCCCAAATACCAAGCAACTCTGTGAAGCATTAATGGGTCGACAAAAGCACCCCGAACAGGGCTACCGCAGTTGTATTGCCCTCATACGGATGGCCGACAAGTACGGCAGTGAGCTGCTCGAAAGTACCGCTGCAAAGGTTCTGAATCGAAATCAGCAGAGCGTCTTCGAGGTTGAGAAACTGATTCGCCTCGAGAAGGCAAAACAGAATCCAACTTCAAAAGTCCAACATCACGAAAACATCCGCGGCGCTGCCTATTACAATTAAAAGGATAACAAGAATGGTTATGTTGAATCCAGTATGTGAAAAGCTGACATCACTTCGACTTCACGGCATGCTTCACGCGTTCCAAGAACAGTTGCATTCATCTTCATACGATGAGCTCTCTTTCGAAGATCGCGTGGCTGTTCTCGTCGAACGTGAAATAATCGAGCGCGAGAACAAGGCACTCTCGAGCCGACTGGGAAGAGCCAAACTTCGGCAGGAAGGCGATCTTGAGGATATCCGGCCATCAGCTGCACGAGGTCTCGATAAGAGCACCATCAAAATGCTTTCTCAATGCGAGTGGATCCGCTCCAAAAGAAACCTGCTGATCACAGGTCCGAGCGGAAGCGGGAAAACCTTTATCGCGTCAGCGATTGCTCGAAAGGCCTGTCTAATGGGGATGAGTGCAAGATACTTCAGAGCGACGGCGCTTGCGTACGAACTCGATAATGCCAGAACCGAAGGGCGACTTCACCGCAGCATTAGGGCAATGGCAAAGTACCAGCTCATCGTCATAGATGACTTCTGCCTATCAGCCATGAGCGAGGCAGAAGAAAAGGACCTCTTCGAACTCATCGAGGACCGCCATGGAAATGGAACTGTCATCCTCACGAGTCAAAACCCGGTAAACCTCTGGCACGGTCTTATGCCAAATCCTGCAATCGCGGACGCCATTCTTGATCGAGTTGTCCATGGTGCCGTGCGCTTGGAACTGAAAGGAGAGAGTCTGAGAAAAACGTCAAGCAACCTTGACCACGCCCAACCAATGGAGCAATGAATGAGCTGAAGTTCGTCGCTGCGCTCCGATTATGCAAATGCGGTCGGATTCAGGCGGAATGCCTGGTCGCTTTCAAAACGAACGGTCGGTCGGATTCGCTGGAATACACATTGTGACTCAAACGAAGCGTCAGAAGTACTCGTGCCCCTGCTGCGAACAGTTTGTTATCCGTGCCGAGCCTGAGGCATCTGTGCTTCCAACAGCTCAATTCGAGCCCGGCCTGATTGCCTATCTTGCGCAACAAAAATATCTCTACGCGATGCCTCTTTATAGACTGGAACACTCATTCAAGCAGATGGGTGTTGATATCCCGCGCACAACTCTCGCCCGCTGGATGATTGCTGGCGGCGAAAGCCTGAAGCCGTTGGCACTTGAAATTAAGAAGTTCATTCTTTCACACAGCGTTGTGCATGCAGATGAAACTTTTATCGAGGTTCACAAAGGCACGGGTAAATCTCCAGTTTCTGAAAATTACATGTGGGTCACAGCTTCGCCTGAGTGGAGTAAAAACGCAGTTTACTTCGAATATCATTCATCTCGTTCTTCAAGAGCAGCAAGCTCACTGCTTGAGGGATTCAAGGGCCACCTGCAAGTTGATGCCTACACAGGATACGACGCTGTTTGCAAAGAAAATGGACTGATTCGGGTTGGATGCTGGGCACATGTTCGCAGGTACTTCGAAAAAGCAAATGTCTCTGGA
>JBDLRR010000183.1:0-11517 GCA_039799985.1 Pseudomonadota bacterium
CTTTCAGGGAAGAATTCAATTTCCCTCTGTTTGCTGTTGGCGGCAGCAATGGAAAAACCACAACGAAAGAGATGCTGGGCGCTTTGCTTGCTTCAAATGGAGCCCTTGTGACCCGGACTTACAAAAGTGAAAACGGATTTTTGGGTCTGGCCATCACTCTCACGAAAGAGAGCCACAACAAATCCAATCCGCCAAAAGCTCTGATCGCGGAAATCGGTATTGACGAGGTTGGTGCCATGTCTGAGCACGTGGCCATCGCGCAACCTGACGTTGCATTGCTGACCGCATTGGGACCAGAACATCTGGCGGGCCTTGGGTCATGGGATACAGCTGTTGAGGAAGAGCTTTTGCTTTTCCGAAAGTCACCAAACAAGTGCCAGCGCGTCTGGCAATTGAGTGAACCTCGCCTTGCGGCAGTTGCACATGAGATGCGCCAAGGTGACGTTGTGGTGCTTGATGAGCTTGATACACCCCAATTGGATGCAAAGACTCTCGAGCTGATCCAAGCGCGCAAAGTCGGCTGTCTGTTGTTCAAAGTTGTGGACCAACGCGCCACCCACTCAGTGTTGCGCGCGCAATGGCGACCACAATCGGGCAATGCTCTGCAAAAAGATTGGACCACTCAAATTTCGGTCCCGCTTCCAGGGATCCACAACGCCAGAAACTTTGCTCTCGCGCTGGCCACCGCCGCACTGACCGGAGCCAGCCAATCGGATTTGGAAGCCGCGTGGCAAAAATTCACTCCACCCGAAATGCGTTCGCGAGTTGTTCAACTCAGCGGCGAAACCACGCTTTACGACGATTGCTACAACGCGAGTCCGGCCAGCATGGATGCAGCCTTCGACGCACTCTTGGCAAGCGAATGGAAGAGCAAACACAAGGTCCTGATCCTTGGTGACATGCTCGACCTGGGGACGGAGTCAAAGAGTTGGCATCTCGGACTGATCCCGAAACTGCTCAAAATTGAAAACTCGGACTTGTGCCTCTTCGGAACCGCCATGTATGATGTCTACACAGAGATCAAAATCAATCATTCCGACGAATTGCAATCTGGAAAGATCCAGTTGCGGCACGCGGGTCCGAACGAGAATCCAGCGCAGTTTTTGACTGAACTGGGAGAGCGTCTTCGGGGCGCAGTCGTTCTTGTGAAGGGCAGTCGCGGAATGGATTTGGGTCGTTTTGTAAAGTCTTGTGAGGAATGGTCCTCGGCTCAAGGGTGAGCCTTGCCACCATCCGCACATTCTTGGAGTGTTCATGCGACCAGAGACACTACAGGAAGAACTCACCAGAATACTCGAAGCCAGCTTTCCTAAAACTGGAGGCGGCGATTCCGACGAATTGTGTTTGTCGGAAGACGAAATGTTTGAACTCTGGAACCTTCTGGGTGAAGAACTCGGAATCGACCTTTCCTTTGCGACAGCTGACCAACGTCAATTGCTTTTTGAAGCTTGCGAAAATGGCAAAAAACTTTCGCCGAAAGCCTTTGGCTCGCTGCTCTGGCTCGTCTATTATGGCGACCTGATGTGAAAATTCCGGCTGCTTGCTGACCGCTCTGTCTGGTGCTATCTCCGACGACATGGTCCCGTGGTGAAGTGGATATCACGCAAGCCTCCGAAGCTTGAAGCCCATGTTCGATTCATGGCGGGACCGCCAGTCTTCTGACCTCTCCCCAAGCCCCGACAAAAGTCTTGCGATGCTAATATGATGGCATCGTTTATGAGATTAAAGGGGTCCGAATGTCAGTCCGGCCTTTTACACACAAGTACCTGATTGGATTCATTGCGAGCGCCAGTCTCAGCAGTCCGGCCTTGGCTCAGGATGGATGGCCTGCGTCTGATACCCCAACAACGCCAACTGCAACTCCCACACCTTCGGGCTCCGCAGATACGCCGGCGAAACCAGCGACTCCAATGGAATTGCCGACCTCAGCTCCGACAGAACTACCGATCTACAGGTCCGAGCCACCAACAACCAAAGTTCAACCAGTCAAACCCAAACCAAAGAAACCGGCCGAAGTTCCTCAACTGGAAGACAACGCGCCAATCCAGAAACAGACAAAAATCAAAGAAAATGTTGCCAGAAGATCAAACACCGAAAAACTCGCCGGACAAATCTCGGGCACTGGACTTGGAATCTTTGGCGGCGCGGATCTGGGGATCGTTTTTTCAGCACCCACAGATGCCAATTACAAGAAAATTGAATCGTCGCAGCTGGGCTTTGCGCCGGTTCTGAAATTTGGTGGCAGCGTCTTTACCCGACGCATTGCTCTTGACCTTGGGCTTGGCCTCCAGATTGCCAATTACGGCGGAACCGTTCTTGCACTTCCGGGTTCAGACGAAGACGGCAATCTGACTTTTGTTCCATTGAACGAAAAATATTCCTACAGCCAAACAACAATGTACGTGGATGCTGCTGGTCGAATTCGTTTCAACAACAGATTCCAGGCTGGTATGTTGGCGCAGGTTTTGGTCTCGGCAAACTCGGCAGGTTTCACTTCTCTGCCCAACATCGAGCAACCTGAAAAATTCGTGGCCCTGATCGGACCCCAGTTCATGTACGAAGGCGTCCTGAAAGATTACATTTCCAGAATTTCTGCGAGTTTCACGCTGTCACTCACAGGCTCAAACAGGACCGTGTATCTTGCCTCGATCGGCGCGAGTCTTGGCGCATTTCTTGTCAACCCCGTCACAGTAGTCAAAACCAAAAGCGAAGTGCGCACTCAAACCAAAATCACTCGCGAGACGATCCAACTCAAAGCTCAACGTGCCGATGTGACCGACAACATCAGCTTTATTTTCGATTCGCAGATGATCAACTTCAAACTCAACAGTGCAGACATCAATCCCAAGTCAGCCGGATTTATTTCCGCATTGGGAGAAGTTTTTGCGCGTGAACGAGATATTTGGGGCAAATTGATGATCGAAGGTCACACCGACTCGCGTGGTTCAGCCGAATACAACATCAAGCTCTCGACACTGCGTGCGCGTTCTGTTCTCGACACACTCGAGAAAGCTGGCGTGGCACGCGAATCAATGGAGGCCGTGGGGTTGGGCTCAACAGCAATGCTCGTCAAACCCGAGGTGACAGATATCGATTACGCTCGCAACCGTCGAGTCGAAATTCGAATTCTCGGCCTGAAAAATGCTCGCGCGTTGAAAAAATACGTCGACGAAGTTCAGGAAAAGTACTTTGGCAAACCGGCCGAGACAAGAACTGTTCCGATTCCGAAACCATCGATACCACCGGGATCTCAAGTTCCATCTGCACCTGCGTGGGATCCAGGATTGGAAGTTCCATGAAACAGCCTGGTGAAAGTTTCAAAAGTCATGTCTTTGGGGAACCAACAATGAACAGGCTTTACCAAAAATTCAGTTGCTTGCTGACGTTGGGATTTTGTTTGGCTGGAACGAGCACGGCATTGGCACAGTGGTCCACAGACGACAACGACAAAAAGCCGGCCGCCTCGGAGAAATCATCCCAGGATGGCAAGAAGAACGAAGAATCCAGCTCAGTCAAAACAAAGACCTCACGCAAAGTTATCCGCACCAAGAAAAAAACATGGTTCGAGGAAATGGGAACCAGTCTGATTTTTTCTGCAGATATCGGCATTCTTTCGGGATTTCCTGCCATCTCGCTGACCAACTATCAATCAAAATTTGGGTTGGCAGTCGAAGGCAAGGCCATGGGAAGCATTTTGCTCGACAAGTTCATGATCGATGCTGGATTGGGATGGTGGTTTTACAATGTGAGCGGAGTCGAGCCCGTCTTTGAAAACGGAGCCAAGGTCGTTACAACCGATGGTGCAGTCGTGACAGACGACGTCAGCATCAAATTGTCTGGCTCACTCTTGGACTTCTCACCCAGCTACCGGTTCAACAAATCCTGGTTCGCCGGACCTTCTCTGCAACTCAGATACCCATCTGATCTTGGCTACAACAGTCAAATTGAAGGCAAAGCACTTGGCATCTACGCAGGCGCTCAAGCTGGATATCAGATTTTTGACGACGATTTGAACACGCGCTTTGTTGGTCGATTCATGATGCCCGTGAATTACAAGAACTGGCTCGGTTTCTACACGAGTCTAGGCGTGCAGGTCGGTTTGCCCATCAGTCAGCCCGAGACTCTGACAATTCAAGAAACCACGGTCAAAACCACTGAAAAGCGCATTGTCGAGTACAAAAAACAGTTCTACAAATTCAAGATCACCCGCGACCTCGTCAAGCTGGTGCTCGACAATTTGATCGTGTTTTATCCGGAACCGGGTTTCCCGACAATTACAACCGAGTCGCAGAGCTTTCTGATTGACCTCAGCCAGTCACTTGCGGAGGCAGAAAAAAACTGGGGAACGCTTCTGATTGAAACAGTCAGTCGAGATCATGCACAAGTGATTCGCGACTCCCTGGTTTCTGCCGGAATGCCAGAGAACAAAGTCAGATTGGGTCCTGTTGTTCAGGGCGACGCGACCAGCGCAAACCCGCCAGTGGAATTCACGTTCAAGGGAGTCAAGAATCAGCCACAAATGATGGATGCAGTCAGGCGCGCAATGCAGACTTTGGCTATTCCAGAAACATGTGCTGATGGAACCTGCAATTGAGGCTTGAAAGCGGAGGAAGTGGAGCTGCGTAAGGGAATTGAACCCCCAACCGGTTGATTACAAATCAACTGCTCTACCAATTGAGCTAACGCAGCGACCGTCGCGGAGATAGTTCAGCGCTGCAGTGCTTGTCAAGTCTTCAACATACACGACCCTCCGACCAGTGATAGTCTCTTTTTGAGGCACTTCATGGGAGGTCAGGAATGAAAATCCACAAAAACAGCGGCTCTCTTGTCTCCGCAGCAGTCCTTGTCGGTCTGGTCGGGACCGTCATTTCTCCCTTCCAGCCAGAGGCCAAAGCCCAAGTCTTGGTCAACTCGGAGCAATACCAGGAGCTGTTCGTGAGTGCTGGCTACAGCGCCCTGTTTGGGGCTGCATTGGGAACCGCACTGCTGCCGTTCTTGCCTGCTAATTCGCTGTCAAATCTGAGGGTTATTGCAGGCGGAGCCTCGGCTGGCTTCATCGCAGGCAGCGTCATGGCACTGTATAATATGCGCCAGCAGCAAAACTATGGAATGCAATATTATCCCGAGGTCGAACCCGGAGGGGCAACGCCGGGTCAATGGAACTGGGATGTCGGCAGCAATACAGGCAAAGACGTGTTTGTCCGGATGGACTCGAGGTTTTGAGAGGCTTTTAAACGCCGCAGCCCTCTGATAAAGATTGCCCCAACAATTCAAGATGGGGAACAGACTCATGAGCACCCACTATTTCAGCCCCGGCCCTGCTTCTCTTCCGTTTGCCGTCAGAGAACTCATCAAACATGAACTCCTCGACACGTTCGGCATCGGTGTCAGTGTGATGGAAATCTCACATCGATCGAAACAATACGAAAACCTCAACGAAGAAACACTCAATCTCGCCCGGGATGTTTTTGAAGTTCCGCAGTCGCACAAGCTCCTCTTCACACCCTTTGGCGCACAGCAGCATTTTTCTCTTCTGCTTAATCATCTCTCGCTGCCCGGCGACACGGTCGCCTACACCGAGACTGGCGTTTGGGCCCACCTGGCGACGGTTGATGCCCAGGCTGCAAACCGGAATGTTGCGGTTGTTTACAATGGCGCTCCTGCACTGAATTCACTGGGCGAGCCATCGACCTGGAATGTTCCGCAAGAAGCAAAGTACCTCCATCTCACGGTCAACAACACCGTCGAAGGAACCGAGTACGCCAACTTTGATTTTGGCGGCAAGGTTCCGCTGGTTTTGGACATGACGAGTGCTTTGGCCTCGCGACGTGACATTCCCTGGGAAAGAACCGCCCTTGTTTACGCGAGTGCACAGAAGAATTTTGGCATCGCAGGATGTTCTGTGGTGATGATTCACAACGACGTGTTTGAACAGGCACGAGCCAACGCCAAGAAAAACAACCTTGGAAATGCTTTGAACTACTGCTCGATATTTGATGCCAAGAGCGTTCTGAACACACCGCCCGTATTCCCGATTTACGTCAGCAACCGATACCTTCATTGGATGAAGTCATTGGGCGGCATCGAAACGATGGAAAAGTGGGCTCTTGAACGGGCACGTTTGGTTTACTCGGAAGTGGACGGCCAGTTTTACAGGGGGCACGCCGTCGAGAAAAACCGTTCCCGCCATAACTTTGTTTTCAAGCTGCCAACCCCGGAACTCGATGACCTCTTCGTATCTGCCGCAAAATCAGAAGGCATTCTTGAGGTCAAGGGTTACCGAACGCTCGGCGGAATTCGGGCTTCAATGTACAACGGCATCAGCATTGAATCGGCGCAATATTTTGCCCAATTCATGCGCCACTTCAAAATCAAAAACGGCTGAACATATGAAAGCCGATCCTCGCCAAAACCTCGACTTCCTTCGTTCGGAAGTCCGGCTTGTTTTTCATGAGTGGCGGAGTCTGGTTGGCGAGTCGCTGAGCTATGAACTGCAAAAGCGGGTCGTCGATTCGCAGATTTTCGGACCTGCCCATTCCTCGCTCAAGATGATCGAAGACAACGTCAAACAGATCGCATCGCGAGGCTTTGCAGCGCGCGTGAAGCTCACTAGGATCATGATCAGGGCGGCCTCAGCGATGCTGAACAACAATCGGGAGGCGTTACAGGTCGCGCTGTCTGATCTGATTCAACTCGGAAAGAAGGTCTCACAGTGACTCGGGAAGCTACAGCGCCAAGCAAATCCAAAACCGTGCCAGCAACTTCAGAGCAGGGCAAGAAGAGGGGCACGACTATCAAGCCTGTGCCCGCAAGCATAAAAATTGACCTTTTCGGCGACCTTCTCAAGTTTTCTAAAAAATCACCCAGCGCGACATCGTACCGGAAGTTTGATCAACTCGCGCTGCATCTGGCGCAGATGAATCGCGACGAAAGAATTCTCCTCTACAAAATCTTTTGTGGACTGGGGCTCACAGCCCACGCACGGCGCACAACCGAGACAGTCGATCGCAAAAAAATCTTTGACCTCAAAAACAAGCTTTTTCTGTCGATTGCCAATGACCCAAACCAGCGACGAATGGTGAACCTCAGACTGGGTGTCAGCAAACGTTTCAAAGTCACCGCTTATTGTGCAGATTGCACTGAGCGCAACAAGGCTGAAAACCTTCCGGCCAGGGAATGGAAGTTTTGCCAGAAATGCTCCATCGACCGAAACTACTACAACATTGTCAGTCTGTTTCATCGTTTCGAGCAGGGAGCAGGAGCTCTCTTTCTGGGTCAAGATCTCTTGCAACAGATTTACGCGTACCATCAAATCAAGAGAGTCCCATTGGCCCAGATTTCAGAAGAACTCAGTTTCGCGAAATACAAGTTTTCACCAAAATCTTTGATTTCAATCGAATTCGAGAGTCTGAAAACCTGCTCGCAAAAATTAATCGATTTGAATTTGAAGCCCTCTGGTCCGACACCCGTTGCCAAGTCAGACAAACCTCAACCCATCAAAAGGTAAACCGACATGGCGAGTCCCACTGCATTGATGCTCGCTTTCGCTCCACTCTTTGGTGACGCCACACCCGCAGCGCTTGGTCTGGGTCAGGAGAACCTCATTCAAACCGAGATCTCTTGTGGCTCTTTCTGCCTGAATTCTGCCAATGCACATTTCGACGTCGCCATGAATGCAGGTTTCTCAAAAGCGCAATTGCCTCAGTCCAAGTCCAAACTCGACTCCTCACTGAATTTAAGTCCAATCAGCGTGACGACCTACGATTTCAGCTGGCATCCTTTCTATGATTTCGTGGTTGGCGCAGGATACCGAACATCATCACGCAGCACGGAGCGCAGCCTGGCAGGCAAAACGGTCAAGCGTGTCATAGCAAATTCCCGCGACATTCCGGTGTCGATTGCGGCCCGCCCAGCTGAAAGTTTTTCTTTTGCAGTTCGAGGCATCCTGAGGAACATCGAGGTCAGCCAAGAGAACCCGAACACTCCGGGTTTGAAGTCGGGAGTCTACTCTGCCTCTCCTCACCGCTGGTCTATGGACGCTTTGTGGCAAAAGAACGAATCAACGGGATACGCGCTGACGTACCTGTCACCCTCACGCAAAACCATGACGAACACCTCGGTTGCCTCGACGTCTTCGGCAACAGCTTTGGCTCCCAGCTGGACAGACCCGCAGGAATTCACGTTCTCAATGGCACATTTCTCAAGCTTTAGTCCGCCGGATGGCGTTGTTTTTGGCCCATTTGAAAATGTCTTCCATGCCTCACTGACCACGGTCACCTGGGAGTCGGGCAAGCCGGTTGCCTATGCAGCCCTTGCTTCAAATTCAGTCGGCAAAGATGGTTGGAGCCTCACCGACAATACCAGCCAGACACAAGAATTCATCTTTGACCAACTCGACCCCAGTTTATCGGGCAGCGCTGGCCTTGAAAGCACATGGTTACGCACTTCTCTGGGTGCCATTTCAACTTACACCCACTTTCGCTTCAACCACATCGCTACCCGCAAGAACTCTTCTGGCTGGCAAAGTGGCTTTGGACTTGGATTTTCGAACCGATATCTCTCGTTGCAGGCATCCACAGTTTGGCGAGAAGAAGATGCGGGCTACGCGTTTGGAATCTCTTCGTCATTCTGACAATCCAGATTATTGAAAACCTGATATTCGAAGCTCGTCATTTTTCAAACCCTACCCTCTACTCCGAGTATAGCGACAAACAAGGTTTTGTTCATTAGAATGTCGCCATACTCGGAGTCCGGAAGATGATCAAAAAAATCTTGTTGATTGCATTTCTCACATTCACGGTCTTTTCTGTTGCCGCTGCGGCAATTGGAGGGATTTACGCGTACAAGTACGTTGAGAAAGTAGAAAAAACACTGCCTGCGGTCGACAAGCTCAAAAATTACGCTCCTGCTTTGCCCACACAAATCCTGAGCAGCGAGGGAACCAAAATTGGTGAGCTTTTTGAAGAAAAGCGATACCCCGTGCAGCTATCGGAAATTTCTCCACTGCTTGTGAAAGCTTTTCTTGCCTCCGAAGATGCACGCTTTTACGAACATTCAGGAATCGATCCACAAGGTCTGCTGCGTGCTGCTGTCAGTCATTTTCTGAAGTCCGGACCGAAACAAGGGGGCAGCACGATCACCCAGCAGTTGGTCAAAAACGTACTTCTCACCCGAGAACGAACTGTTGAACGTAAGGTCAAGGATATTCTACTGGCATTGAAAATCGAGAAGGCGTTCAGCAAAGACGAAATCCTCGAAATGTACTTGAATACAATTTTTCTTGGAAACAATTCCTACGGTGTCGAAGCTGCAACCCGAAACTATTTCCGCAAATCATCAAAGAAAATCAATCTGGCCGAGGCTGCACTCATCGCTGGTCTTGCGCCTGCACCATCGGCCTATGCACCAACCGAAAGCTTCGAAAAGGCCAAGGCCCGACAACGATTTGTGCTTGATCGCATGGTCCAAAATGGGTGGGCGAAAAAGCAAGAAGCAGACGCTGCTTTCGAGGAGCAGCTGACTGTTCATCATGCCGAAACTCCCAACACGCGTTCTGCTCCCTATTTCTTGATGGAAGTCAAAAAGCAACTTGAGTCGTCTTTGAAGCTTCCCGACCTTTTGACATCCGGTTACCGGGTGCAGACTTCACTGAATCTTCAGTTGCAAAAATTCACACAAAAAATGGTCAGCAACTATCTGGAACAATTCGAAGCCAAGAAAGCTTTTCGCAAACCTGTGGCACGGCACGGAGCACAATACCAGGAGGCGCTTGAAAAACTGGCGCGCAGCGGATGGTCTGCAGATGATGAAGAAGATATCCGCGGCATTGTCATAGACCTTAATCCAGCGCTGGATATTGCCCTGATTGCAACCCAAACGGGCCCAGGCGTTCTGTTGGCAGAAGATCACCGCTGGGCGTTGCGTGCTGCGGCAAACAAGAAGGCAAGCAACATTCAAGATTTTGCCGACGTCATCGCGATTGGTGATGAGGTTCACATCAAAAAGATTGTCATAAAAGCCCCAAAACGGCTTGGCAATTTGCAGCGTCTGTTCAAGGAGCATGAGGAAACTTTGAAACTGTATGGTCAAACTTCGGAAAAAGTTGAGACCGGTTTTTACCAATTGACCGACACTGAAGGAATTGAAGCCGCTGCCATCGTCATGGACGCGCACTCGGGCGATGTACTGGCAATGGTTGGCGGGAGCAGCTTCCAAAGCAGTCAATTCAATCGGGCCACACAAGCCTTGCGACAGGTCGGCAGCAGCGTCAAACCACTCTATTACTCATTGGCTTTGGACAATGGCTTTTCACCGGCATCCCGAATCGACAGTCCGCCGATTGTCATGGGCGACTGGAAACCTGAAAACTACGACAAGGAATTCACCGGCAGAACCAATTTGCGAACCTCATTGGTGCACTCCTACAACATCAGCAGCATCCAACTGTTCAAGGCACTTGGGCTCTTTCTCACAGGAGAACATTTCAAAAAGTTGGGCCTTCCCTGGACCGACGTGAATCTTGCTCACGCCCTGGGTGCAGGATCCGCGACTCTTTTGCAGATGGCTCAAGCATATTCTCCATTTGCCAATAGCGGACGGATTTCAGAGGCACAGTACATCAAAGCGGTAGAAAGTCGGGATGGCGAGGTCCTCGTTCCCGGAACAGACCCGCGCTTGCGTGCAGCACCTGTGGTCTTGAACAAGGCTGCCCCGACATCCGCGGAAACAGACGCACTTCAGGTTCTTTCTCCTGCGGCATCCTATGTGATGGTCAAGGTGATGCAGGACGTGGTCCGTTTTGGCACTGGAACACGCGCGCAAGGAATTCCATTTGCTGCGGGCAAAACAGGAACTACAAACGGTTATACCGACGCCTGGTTTATTGGAGTCACACCCCGTCTTGTTTGTGCGGTTTGGGTTGGCTTCGACGATGCGCGAAAAAGCCTGGGCAACGACGGTACCGGTGGCCGCATGGCAGCTCCTCTGTGGAAGCTGATCATGGAAGGCGCTGTGAAGCTTTATCCTTCAACCGATTGGGTTCAGCCGGCAAATGTTGTGAGCGTTCGGGTCGGCTACGGAGGCGAACGCATTTCCGGTACCGGAGGCATCCTCATGCCGGCCGTCACCGGCACAGAGCCAGGAAGTCCACGCGCACGTGATGCACTTGGCCTCGACCTCGGTTCGCCCATCTCAGGCTCTGCACCGGAAGCAACCGATGCGCAGCCCAAGGTCGAAAATCACGACGACAATACTTCGCTGAGAAGAATGTTCTGAATCCCTAATCCAGCATCGACAGCAAGTGATAACCGCAAAGCCTGAGCAAGGTCTTAGGCTTTGTCTGATTTTCCGCCCTGAATCACAGCTGAGAGTTCATCCACGAGGACTTTGACTTGTTCAGCCTGCGAGCGGAGTCTTTCGGATGCCTGCGCTGAAGAATCGGCCGACATGGCGTTGTTTTGGGTTGATTGATCGAGCTGATTCAAGGCGCTGCTGATTTCCGAAATGCCCTGCACCTGT
>JBDLRR010000184.1:0-20726 GCA_039799985.1 Pseudomonadota bacterium
GCTTCTCAGATGCTCTGGAGTCTTTGTTGCCCTTCAGCTTTTAAGCGCAGGCACTCGCATGAAACCATTTCTGACTGAAACCCTGATGATCACGTCGCGCTGTTCGGCAGGTTGCCTCCCGTGTCCATTTGCAAATGGCACTGTCGAACAACGCTTCCTCAGCGTCCATCGGACGCTCGAAAAGATCCGCTGCTCCGAGGCACCGCTTGTTGTGATCTCCGGCGGTGAGCCGTTCGAACATCCGCACTTCGCGCAACTCATTCATTCACTCGCCGAGGGTTATTCACAGGGCAAACCCTTTCGGATTGCAACGGGTGGTCACAGGCCGATGGCTGAGTATTTGCCTCGGTTGAAGGCCATCGAGGGGTTTCAGGGAATTTCTCTCGGCACTGATGTGCTCAGCAGAATCTGCTCAAACACGAGAGCCATTTCGCACGTCTGGCATGAGAATGTCCGGCGGCTAAATGAGATGCAGGTACCTTATTCGTTGACCCTCACATTGCATGCTGCAATGACGGATGCACGCGAAGTGCTCAAGATAGCCCATCGCTGCGGCGCACAGCCTGAATTCGTTTATCTGCGGGTCGTCTCAAAGAACATTAGCGCGCACGAGTGTTGCACGGCAGTCAAGGCGCTCTGGCCTTCTGTGGTTGTCATCTTTGATGAATTAGTTTGAGCCTTTTTAAGATTTAATCGTGACCATGGCCCCGTCTGCATTGACTTTGCGCTCTCTCTTGGTGTGGAATGGCTCGGCACTGCAGGAGGTGGTTGATGCTGGTTTTAAGGAAATTTGTTGTTTTTTCTGTGGGGCTCGTTGCACTGGCCGCGTCCTTGTCTGCTGCCGCACAAACCATCGAGGCCAAAGATCTTCCCGCAGGCACGCGCCTTGAAAAACTGGCCGACGGTTTTGATGTGGTTTGGGGAATCGATTTCTTGTCCGAGGACGAGGCTCTCGTCACGCTCAAGAACGGCAAAATGTTTTTTCTCAACTTCAGTAAAAAAACACGCATTGAGCTCGAAGGTGTCCCGGCAGTAGTGACCTCGGGGCAGGGTGGTTTGCTCGATGTGCGCCTGTCACCCGAATATGCGAAGAATCAGACAATTTACTTCACCTATTCCAAGACCGCCGAAAATGGGCCGACCACAGCACTGGCACGCGCTGTCTTCAAGTCAGGAACCAACAAGCTGACTGCCGTCAGCGATTTATTTGTCGGCAAAACCGACCCCAGCGGCGGAGTGCATTTTGGTTCGCGCATTACCTTCGATAACAAAGGTCATCTTTTTTTCGGCATCGGCGATCGCGGCGAACGCGACAGGGCGCAAGAGCTGCAATGGCACAATGGCAAAATCATTCGGCTGAAGCTCGATGGCAGTGTGCCTGCAGACAATCCTTTTGTCGCCCAGAAGAATGCCCTGCCTGAGATTTATTCCTACGGTCACCGCAATCCTCAAGGGCTCTATTTTTCGATCAAAGACGGCAAGCTCTACAACAGTGAACACGGTCCGCGCGGCGGCGACGAAATCAACGAAGTGCGCGCGGGAGCCAATTACGGCTGGCCTGTGATTACGTACGGAAGAGAATATTACGGCCCAAAAATCGGCGATGGCACAGCAAAATCTGGCATGGAACAGCCCATCAAGTACTACGTGCCTTCGATTGCCCCAAGCTCGCTGATCAAATACGAAAGCGGAAAAATAAAGGCATTTGAAAATTCATTTGTTCTGGGAGCGCTGGTGCTCGAGCATCTCAATGTGGTTTCGGCCGACGGCAAAACCGAGAACCGCTACCTGAAATCCATGAGCAAACGCATCCGGCAGGTGAAGGAAACACCACAGGGGCGGCTCGTCTTCACCACCGACTCCGGAGAAATCTACCGCATCAGTCCGGCGAAGTAGCCGCCTCAAGCGCTGCCGAAATGTCTTGCAGTTGTTCAACTTCTAGACACCCGCTTTGAATACAAGATTCTAAAATTTCAGATGATTCTGCACTCTGTCGGGTGGCCCCGAAGTTGCTCTGCAGCGCTTGTCCGCGTGCAACGGGGTGGCGCATGTTCAAGGTTCACAAAAACTCTCTCCATCCAAAAAAGGCAACTTCTCTTGGCTCGCGTTTTCGGCGCGTGGGCAGAGGGCTTGCCATGGCGGGTGTGTTGCTGATCGCCGCTGGGTGTCAGCCGGCCACAACACAAACAGCTGCGCAAACACTGGATATCAATTCCACCCTCGAGTCGGCAGCGGAGATCCTCGACTCAATCAAGTGCATTGTTCCCGCACCCCACTGGTACAAAAAACTCTGGATCGATTTGAATGGCGAAGAAAACGCCCTCGGCCGCGCATTCATGACCCGCTACATGAGCTGCGCAGGCGGCACCTATCGCCTGACTGCAGATGAGTTTCGCACTCTTCCTGTTGCCATAGTTCCGCAGGAATTTGGGCCATTCTATTTGCAGCGGGAATTCATTCAGGATGCCGTGGCCAACCGAATTGGCGGTGCAGGAGATGTGATTGCCAACGTCTCAGAAACCATCTTGGCCTCAACACATTATGGCAACACGCTCGGGCATTTTCAGCTGGAGCTGCGCGGCAAACTTGTGTGGCGAAAGAATGAGTTCGATGCGATCGTTCCGCACTTCAAGGGAGAAGCTCGCGTCAAAGACCGCTACGACTTCAACCCAAGCGAGGCGCCGCAAAAGGACTCTTGGCGCGGGCGCGATACGGAATTGCGCGTTCGTATTGCACACATCGGCATGCCGGGGCGTGCCTTCGATATTGAGTCAGATTGGTTTGCTTTCAACTTCGATTACCCAAGATTCGATTCCGACCTGATTCAGGAGAGCAAAAACAATGAAAAGTCGGGCTATTCTTCCTACGGTGAGCAGGTTCAGCTCATCCTGATGACTGAGCTGCGCTCGGCCCGCTGGGAAAAGGCATCCGCCAAAGAGAAGCTCAACATACTCGTCCAGACCATGAAGCGCCTGCACACAGCCGCGCGGGAACGTGGGAGCGCTGAAAACAACGATTGATACATGGAGATCCATTCTTTGCCAAAGACCAGAGCTGCATTACAGTGCTCTGAGCAGTGATTTTGGCAAGAAGAGGAAGAATTGATGTCTCTGAGGATGAAGTGGACTTTTGCTGCCTGCTTTGCAGTGTTGTTGAGTTTTTATTTGTATTCATGCCTTAAGGTCGGCAATGACTTCTGGACCTTCCACGACATTGGAATTTTTGCTCTTCAAAGAGCTGATATTTACGCCGCAAGTCCGACGACCGGCATGTACGTATTTTATTTGCCGCATTTCTCCCTGTTGATGATGCCGTTCGGGATTTTGCCCGTGGATTTTGCAGCAATTATCTGGTTCGCTCTTAAGATCGCGTCGCTGTATCTGTTTTTCAAATTTGTGAGATCACGGCTCGATCCCGAGCAAAAAAAGTCGTTTTGGATCGCCTTGGTTCCAATGTTACTTTTGGTCAATCCACTGAATTCAGATTTTCGTCTGGGGCAAGTGAATCTGTTTGTGCATCTTGCATTGGTTGCTTCGTACTTCGCACTGACCCAGTCGCGCAGAGTTCTTGCCGCATTTCTTTTCGTGATTGCCTGTATAAAGGTTACTCCACTTATATTCCTCGGATTTTTCGTGCTGAAAAGAGAATTTCGCTTTTTGGGCTGGTGCGTTGCTTGGTTTCTGGGCTTTCTGGGACTTCTCGGTTTTTGGTTCGGCGTGGGCGCAACCGAGCAAATTCTCTTGAACTGGTGGAGTGTGTCGTCGCGGGAGAAGCTAGGTCTTGAGGCGCTAGCTTATTTTGAAAATCAGGCCTTTCTCGGGCTCTTTGCCCGTTTGGCGCAAAGTTTCCCTGATTTGCCGCTCTTCTCCGGCGCGGTTCACGTGGGTCCTGTTATCTTGCCCGCATTTAAAGCATGGGCGTACGGATTATCGGCGGTGTGTCTGGGTGCGGCCTGCGCACCGTGGGTTTTTATGCGCCGATTTCTGCGTTCAGATGCGTTGAGTTGGGAATTGTTATACGCGCTGTTCTTTGTTCTTATGCTGCTTGCGTCCCCTGACACCCGCAACGCTCATCTTATTCACTTGCTGTTTCCGGTGATGATTTTATGGCAGCTCTTCTATCTGAAGACTGCTTTTGCTCGGCTGAGCCGGCTGGCGCTGGGAGTCTCGTGTCTGGGTCTGATTTTGACCAGCCGCGACATTCTCGGCGTTGAGTTAAACCGTGCTTTTCGTGAGCATTCTCACCAGACAATCATTTTGTTGTTCGTTTTTGCGAGTTTCCTTTGGTTTATGTGGAAACAGGTCCGCGTCAGCGGTAGTCCTCAGAACAATCTCTAGGCTCCGAAGTCGCGGCAGGGGTGGCTTTGTGGCCGGGATTTGGGTAATTGAGGGCAGAACCCATTTATTCGGGAATCTGCTCATGTCTGTTTCCACCGGAATTGCGCCGGCACAAACCGAGTACCATCGCTATTACGAGGCAGATGCCGCGGATCCGCGAAAAGTCGCATATCTGAAGCGAAATATTCTTCCCATGCTCGAGGATCTGCCGCGCCAAGCCAACGTACTTGAAATTGGCCCAGGACGGGGTGCGTTGCTGCGTCTGCTGCGTTCCAGTGGTTTTCACAATCTGAATGCATTCGAGATTTGCACTTCATTTGCAGATGCTCTGCGGGCCGATGGGTATTCAGTTTGTTCAGGTTCATCGGCTGTTGGATTCCTCCGCACGTTGCCGCCTGAAAGCATTGATGCATTGCTGCTTGTTGATGTGCTGGAGCACTTTCCCCTCGAGGAGGGGCTCGATTTTCTGCGTGAGAGCAGGCGTGTCATCAAGCCTGACGGACGCATTGTCATTCAGACGCCCAACGCCAGCGGGCTTTTTGGCATCAACACATTTGTCGCCGACCCGACACACGCAACCCCGTGGAACGAGCTGCGACTGATGGCCGCATTGCGTGGTTCTGGATTCTCTCACGTCAATTGCCAGCCGATGCGTCTTCCTGCGTCGCCCGCAAATTTCGTCCGTGAAATGCTGCGGAGCATTATCTTTGCAGGTGTGCGTTTCCTCACTCGTTTGTGTGGCGTGACTCCGGTTCACGTACTGACACACAATTTGGTGTGTGAAGCTCGGCCTGTTCGTTGAAGAAAGCAAAATGCACATGAGTGAAATTGCAGTCAGCATTATTTTACCGACCTACAACGAGAGCAAAAACGTCCCGATTATAGTCGACCGAATTGCACAAGTATTGAACCCACTGTGCACCTTCGAGGTTCTCGTTGTGGATGACAATTCTCCCGACGGAACATGGGCGTTGGCTGAAGTACTTTCTCAGCAGCGGCCTTGGTTGCGCAGTATCCGTCGGATGCAAAACAAAGGTCTTTCTCAGGCTGTTGTGGATGGGTTTTCGTTGGCAAAAGGTCAGCGCCTGATTGTGATGGATGCCGACCTTCAACACGATGAGCAGGCCCTGAGTAAATTCATAGAGGCCTTCCAGCAGGGTTCTCAGTTGGTTGTCGGCTCGCGCAAAGTCGATGGCGGCGGTGTCGAAGACTGGAGTGTCCTGCGGCAATTTGTATCGTGGTTTGCCACGCGGCTGGCGCATTTCGTGTTGCCGTTGCAGGTCACCGACCCGATGAGCGGCTTTTTTGGCATCACCCGAAAGCTGCACGAGACTCTCACCCCTCAGGTCAATCCCAAGGGCTTTAAAATTCTCCTCGAGTATCTGGCACGCACCCAAGCCGCCGATGTGCGCGAGGTGGGCTACACCTTCCGTGGCCGTCAGCACGGCGAAAGCAAGCTTTCCAACGACGTGATTTACGACTACCTCGAAGCGCTGTGGGGCTTGTCCAAGCTTTCAAATATCCTTTCATGGCGTTTCCTGAATTACTTTCTCGTTGGTTGCGTCGGGATGGTTGTGAATTTGTCGATTTTGAGAATTCTCACTCATTACGGCAATGCGCAGGAATCATTTGCCTTGATGGTTGCTGTCGAGGCATCCATTATCTCCAATTTCTTCCTCAACAACTCGATCACTTTTCGCAAGCACCGTTTCAAAGGAATGTTTAAAACTCTGCGCGGCCTGCTGATGTTCAACGCCATTTGTGCCACGGGTGCATTTATAAATCATTCTTTGGCACTCAACATGCGCAACGCCGAAATGGCGAACATTTATTTCGCAACCGCTGCAGGTTATCTCATTGCCACAGTGTGGAATTATGTTGTGAATACGCACGTCTGTTGGAAAGCATAGAATGACCAAAGTCATCAGTTATACTCTCGCCCTGTTTTTTGCTGCGATGGGGCTGGGAATGCTCAGTAGTCCGGCGGCCATTGAGCGGTTTTTTGTTCTACAGACACCGGTTTTCGATGCCGCTCATTATCTCAAGATTGCAACACAGGGCTACATTGAAGCACCATTGGCTGCCTTTTACCCGCTCTGGCCGCAGCTGCTTAAGATATTTATTCTGCCTTTCAGCAGTCCTGAGAACGTGGTTCTTGCGGGAAGTTTGTTCGCGTTTGTGTTGTTTGCGCTGAGCCTGTTTCCTTTTGCCAAAGTCGCGCTCAGGGATTTATCGGCGTCTGCCGGATTTTGCCTTCTCATCATGTATGCTTTGAATCCAAACAGCCTGTTTCATGTTCTGCTTTATACTGAAAGCCTGACGGCGCTGAGCGGTTCATTGTTCTTGCTGAGTCTGTCGAGGTTGTTGAGCAACGACAGCACTGTGCCTGCGGCGCCTCTGCAAAAGAAATGGAAATGGTATCTGCTTGCTGCTGGGAGTCTTATTGCACTCAGCCTTGGGCGTCCGGTCGGGCTTCCATTAATAGCGAGTTTTTTCGCATCCACTGTGTGCGTTTTTTTCTTCCGAGCCGGCAGTTTTTCTCAATTGATGAATCAGGGTTGGTCGCAGCGCGTCAAAGATCCACTCGTCATTTTCGCAGTGTTGTGCTCACTGGCTGTTGTCATTGGCTACATTCCATACGGTTTGCACGCTGCCAAGGTCTATGGCGACTTTCTAGCCCCATTTGATGCGCAAAAATATTGGGATAGAAGCTTTGGTTTACATTGGGACATCATTTTTAGGCCCAAATCAGTGTCAAAAAGCGACAACGTTCTGTTCTGGGACATCCAGGCATTTTATCTGCCCTTTGTTCTCCTTGCCCTGCCTTTTCTTGCACAGTTCAAGGTTCTCCCTTCTGCCTTCATTTCACTCGGACACGATTGGCTCTATTGGCTCTGTGCGTTCTTCGCCGCAGCCCATTCGGCAATCGCTTTTTTGACCTTCCCGATTTTCATGAGTCTGGCCCGCCACGTGTTTGCTCTTCCGTTCATTTTTTATTGTGTGGGCCGCATCCTTGCGATTGTCTGGCACCAGCGCGCGGCAAAGCGACTGGCATGGGGATATGCCTGCATCAGTGCTGTATTTTTGGTGTATTGGTGGAGCCGCTATGCCCGCGAGGGCTGGTTGGGCTGATTGTTTTTCGATGGATTTGTTTACCCGTCAATTCTTTTCTTGTTATCAGAGAGAATCACCCAGATTTCAAACCGGAGTCCGGCACACATGAGTTCCCCGCACTGGCTGATGGAGCCTGTACGCACGCCGTCGAGAGTTCTTCGACATTGGTTTTTGGTTCTGCTCGTTTTTCATATTGTCACCGCATTTTTTTCGTATGGCATTTTTCATTGCGATGAGCATTTTCAAATCATCGAGTTCATCGGTTACAAGCTAGGTTGGGTGTCCGCATCCGGACTGGCATGGGAATTCGAGAGTCAAATTCGTCCTTGGCTGCAGCCATTTCTGTTTTATTTGCCAGCCAAATCGCTGGTCGGTTTTGGTTTCAAGGATCCGCTTGTACTTGAAATGGTTCTGCGTCTGCTGAGTGGCCTTTTGGGTTGGGGCAGTTTGGCTGTTTTATCGCGCTCTATTTTTCATTTTCTTGAGCGCACACAAAAAGCCTTCTGGATTGTTTTACTGTTTTCGTCGTTTTATTTTCTGCCTCAGTTTCACGTGCGCACATCTTCTGAATCGATGAGCACTGCGTTTTTGATGCTGGCTTTTGCGCTATGTCTGAAACCGTCGGTGTCCGCGCTCCATTTTGCAGGTGTGGGTTTTCTGCTCGGGCTCTCGTTTGAGGCGCGATATCAAACGGCCATCGCGGGCGTTGGATTGGCGCTCTGGCTATTTTTGACAACCACCAAGAAAATTCATTGCGCAGTGTATGGAACTCTCGGCGGCTTGGCAGCGATGCTTTTGGGCGCACTCGCTGATTTCTGGGGATACGGAAACTGGGTTTTTCCCGCCTACCGTTATGCAACGGTGAATCTCGTCGAGGGCAAGGCGGCGTCCTTTGGTGTGTCGCCTTGGTGGGATTATTTCGTCACATTTCCGAAGAAATTTATTGGTCCATATCGATTTCTCGTGCTTGCAGGCGCTATCGCTGCAATTCTTTATCCGCTCAAGTTCATCAAAGGTTTGCGGTTTTCTCGTCCGTCAGACGCAGAACCTGTGAATAGACTTTCGCTTGCACTTGTCTCGATAATTCTTCCCTTTCTCGTTGTCCATTCTATGATTGGACACAAGGAGGAGCGTTTTCTTTATCCGGTTGTTTGGTCGCTTTGGCTTTTGGCCATTTTGCAAATCGGGCTGCCAGTCCATCAATCGGTTTCAAAGGAGGCCAACCCGTACAAATGGCTTCGGGCCGCTTTTTATCTTCATGCTGCTTTGACTGCTGTGCTGCTTTTGCGTGGGGCAACTCTTCAGCTCAACCCGCTCAGAGACATATTCGCCGCACTGCAGGTTGAATCAGAAAAGTCGCCTGTCGTACTTCGTGTGGATAACGGCGAAAATCCCTACTCACTGGGTTGCGCTGGGAAAGAAGATTGCGGAGCCACAGTCGTTTCTGAATTCTTGCAGCCCAAGAATCTGCAGGTGCGTTGCACTTCGGATGACGGCTTATCTTTGAGCGGGCAATTTTATCTCAAGAGCTATTCCGAAATTCCTTCCGCCCAGATCGCGTTTCCGCAGGGGTGCAAGATGCACACTTCTACCCTTCCCTCGTGGGGTGCTGCCGTGGCCCAGGCGCTTCCTGATTCTTGGTCGCGGCTTGTGTTTAAGAACTTTCGCTTTCATGTGCTTTGGGACTGCCGATGAAAGCGATTTGTTTGAGCATTTTAGCTCGACTCTTCGACTGAAAAGGCCATGAAAAACAGTCCGCTTGAGCCGACGGTGCCCCGAATTGACAGCTTTCCTTGTGTTGTGCAAGAGTGCCGCGATTTGTCGCATTGAACGGGATTTAATATGATTGAAAACAAACGCGTCATCTGCATCCTTCCTGCCTACAACGCTGCTAAAACGTTGGAACGAACGCTGAGTGACGTGCCCAAGGGAGTAGTCGATTTGTTCATCGTGACCGATGACTGTTCCAAAGACGACACCTTCGAAGTTGCGACTAAGCTCTCGGAGCGGTTTCCCATCAAGGTACTCCGGCACGAAAAAAATCGCGGCTACGGCGGCAATCAAAAGACCTGCTACAGCACTGCCCTGCAAGAAGGCGCCGACATCGTCGTCATGCTGCATCCGGACTATCAATACGAACCCAAACTTTTGGGATGCATGGTCAACATGATCGCTTCCGGCGTGTTTGATGTTGCCTTGGGTTCAAGAATTCTTGGCAAAGGCGCGCTGACCGGCGGAATGCCCGTCTACAAATATTTCGCCAACCGCTTCCTCACCGCTTTCGAGAACATCATGCTTGGGCTCAAGCTCTCGGAGTACCACACAGGATACCGTGCCTATTCGCGCGAAGTTCTCGCCCGCATTCCGTTTGAGCTCAACAGCGACGATTTTGTTTTTGACAACGAGTTTCTGGTTCAGTGCCGGCTCGGAGACTTTCGGATTGGTGAAATTTCAATCCCGACAAAGTATTTCGAAGAGGCCAGCTCCATCAGCTTCCGCCGCAGTTGTATTTACGGAATGGGCGTTCTGCGCTGCTCTATAGAGGGCTTTCTGGCTCGCATGGGGCTGGTTTCCCAGCGCAGATATCTGCTGCAGCCTGCGCAAGGCACACCGCAATAAGTCCGTTGACAAAGTAGTAGTAGTTACAGAACGCCTGCTTTGCGAAAAGAAAAAAGACAAACATAACAAAAGCAAATGCACCGCAAAGATATGTCAGGCTGTTGCGTGCCTTTTTTACGGCCATCCACAGGGCTGCGGCGAGAGCTGTGCCCGTAATGAGTCCGGAGGGCGGCGCTCCTGTTATTTTTTTATAAGCAGCCAGCAGACTCAGTGAGTCATCCCTGAAGGGTTGTCGAATCTGGAACAGCACCACGTCGTTCAGGAAGCCCTGAAAGTTCACAAAAACGAAGGGTAAAAACACCAGGCCTCCGACAATCAGGGCTGAAAAAGTCAGTGTTTTTAGGAATGCCGAATTCTTTCTGGCAAGCAGAACGGGGAGAAAGAGAACACAGTACTGTTTTGCTGCAAGGAAGGCCGCGGCGTACCAAGGCGTACGAGTCTTCCATTCTTTTGTTGCCATTGAGGCAATCGTCAGCGCGAAAAAGAAAAGGGCCAGTGGTTCCGTCCATCCCTGATCAAGAACAAAAAATGTTTTTGGATGAAAGAGAAACAGGAGGCTTATCAGTGCTCCCTGATAACTGCGAAAAATATGCAGAATCAGACCTGCGACTGCGGCGTTTGCAAGCAAGTGCAGCCAACGAAAATCGCCCAAGAGCTTTTCAGCTGCGAACCCCAGTAGCAGGCTTGGCGGCGGATAGGGGTATCCGACTTGAACCAGCCCGTTTCTGACAATGCCTTCGCCATAGAAATTTTCATGACCGTATATGTTTTGGATTGATGTGCCATAGGGTGAATTCCACTCACTCAGAAATGCGAATGCACTTTTGTGAAATTCCACCACATCAATCGAAGGTGCCGGTGAAATCCTCAGCACAACCATTCCGCCGGCAATGAAGAGAGCGACCAAAATGGTATAGACAGGCAACCAGCGTTTTCGAAAAAGTGAAAAACCCAGCGTGAAAACCGCCAGCGAGCCGTACATGCAAGCCTTGTACAGACTCAGGTCGTAGTTCGCATGTGAAAGCAAAAGAGTCGGGTCCTTTTGAGCCAGCTGATACATTTGTCGGAAAACAAGAATGAACAGCAGTGGGGTCAGGTATTTTTCTTCAAACGAATCAAGCCAAGAAAAGCGCCTGGAAAAAATGGCGAAACCGAGCAAAAGGCAGGAGATAAAAGCGTAGATGAGTGCTTTGTCTGCATAGTGGCCGTTCGAGACGCTCAATGCCTGCGACAACACAAAAAATGAAACGGCGAGAATGATTTTCACAGGCCCTCGATTGTCTCAGTCAAGACTCAGTTCACAGGTTTTGCCCTGAATATTTTGTTGTGTCTTCCATTTTTCAACGGAAGCCGCATAGTCCTCTGCCAGAATATTCGACAGTGGCCAGTTTTTCGGTTCGTGTCCCGAGTACCCATTGAGCGTGGGGCGCTTGGTGTGCATTGCAATGGCCAGCGCCTCAACCTGCAGCTCAGACATATATTTTGGCACAATTTTCCGAGTTGAAATGAAAAAGTGATCGCATTCGGACGGAAGTCGTGCCGCCAAACGACTAATACGCGTGTCGTCTTCAGTTTTGGAAAAGGTAGTCTGGTGTCCAAGTTGTTCCGCAAACAGGAACGTCAGAGTAAAAAACAGTGCACTTCCCGTCAGCCATTTCGTTCTGCCGGTGTTCATTTTCACGATGCCGAGAATGTGTTGTATTCCCAGTGTCAGTAAAATCGCGATTGGAAAGGCCGTCACAAGCGCGTAGCGCGCGACGGCGCGAATGGCAGATGCTCCAGGAAAGAATTCGTAAACGACCCACCATGGCGAATGCCGGCCAAAGTAAATCATGCCGAGTGCATAAAAACAGACGACAGAGGTCAGCAGGCAAAGCGGCAGGAGCAGCTGCGGCGGAAAACTTTCCTTCAATTTAGATTTTTGGCGCCACATCAATGCGCAAGTTGCAGGTATCGAGAGGGTGATGAGCGCTCCCAATCCAATACGGTGTTCCCAGTACAGGGGGAGTTTGTAAAAGCTCGGAAACGCCTCGGCGAGCCAGCCCCAGATGTAGTTTGTTGAGTCCATCCAAAAGAGCGACTGCAATCGAGGAATCATCACCTTGGCTTCGCCATAGGCTCTCGTTCCGGTTTCCATAGCGACGGGAACATAAATCAATAAAAAGGGAATGAGGCCCGCAACAAAGACGAGGGCAGCCGTAGCGATTGCCTTTCTTTGTTTTTTAATTTCGCCAAACAATTGAATGCGGTGTTCAGGCTGGATGAGTGCCCAGACGATCAGGAAAAGAAAAATCCAAAACGACAAATACCATGCCGTGTAGACGGCAGTGAGGAGCTGTATGTTCAACAGCAGACCAGCCAGAGCGAGTTTCTTAAAAATTTGTGCTGATGACTGCTGGCCCATGTTTTTGAGAAAGCTCCACAGTGGCCAGACTGTCAGAGGGACCAGGAACATCGGCTGAAGTTGAATATGGTTGAGCTGATTGAATTTTGCAGAGTTAAAGGAAAAGAACAGAGCTCCGCAGAGTGAGGCAAAAGTCGGCTGAGCCAATGCTCGGCGCATGAACAAGTAGGTTGAAACAAAAGTCACGAAATTGAGAAAGATGACAGAGAACTGTAGGGCACTGACAGGATTTTCAACAAACGGCCGGATGGGCGCGTAGGCTAAAAAATGCAGCAACAAAGCATCCGAGTATCCGAGCGTGGCCTTGATTGGATAAAACATCTGCGGAGAAAGCCATTCGGTTTCTCCCTTGAGTGCACGGTAGAGATGTTCGGTAATGAACGTACAAAAGCGCACGTCAATTTCATCGCCCATCATCCGCGTAAAACCAGATGCAAATTCGCCGGAGTGAAAGGCAGCGAGGCCAATGAGCCCAACTGTCAGGACTAGGAACCACGTCATGGGACTGGGCCTCGGAAGGGTCGGATTATTTGGCCCGATTCCTACAATAAATCTGTTGGGATTTGAACCACCCCGTGGAACTTTGCCCAGGAATGCCGTGAAAGTAGCAATTTCGCCCTGTTTGTCATAAGAATGCACCCGCCGAATCACGTTTTTCAAAGGATCTCCCGCCATGAGAATTCTCGTCACCGGTGCAGCCGGATTTGTTGCTTATCACCTTGTCCGAAAACTCCTTGGCGAAGGCCATACGGTCGTGGGTGTGGACAACATGATGTCCGGTCAGGAGCGCAACGTCAGTGATTTGCGCGCTGCCTTTGCGAAGAATTTTTCTTTCATCAAGGCCGACATCAACGACCTGAATGCCGAAGCTCTTGGGGCAAGGCCGGAGTGGTCTGCACTGCTTCCTTCCGCGGCGCAGCGCTTTGAGCGAATTTATCATTTGGCGTGTCCGGCATCGCCGCCTATTTACCAAAAAGATATGCTGCATACGCTCGACACCTGCTACACGGGTTCGCGCAATATTTTTGAGCTGGCACGAGTTCACAATGCCCGTATTCTGATCGCCTCGACGAGCGAGATTTACGGTGATCCGGAAGTGCACCCACAACCAGAAGACTATCGCGGCAACGTCAACACGGTCGGCATTCGCAGCTGTTATGACGAGGGCAAGCGCGCCATGGAGACCATGGGTTTCATCTATCGCGAGCAAAAGGGCGTCGAGGTGCGCACAGCGCGTATCTTCAATACCTACGGCCCGCGCATGAGTCCGGAAGACGGACGTGTTCTGACCAATTTCATCTCGCAGGCTTTGCGCGGTGAGGCGCTCACCGTTTATGGTGACGGCAAGCAGACCCGTTCGTTTTGCTACGTCGACGACCTTGTCCGTGGCCTTCACATGCTCATGGAATCCAAGGTCACAGAGCCGGTCAATCTTGGTTCACAATTTGAATTCACAATTCTCGAAATGGCAGAAAAGGTTGTCCGCTGGGTCAACCCGAATCTGAAGATCAGTTTCCTGCCGTTGCCCAAAGACGATCCCAAACTGCGTCGCCCGAACACCTCGCGGGCCAAGGAACTTTTAGGGTGGGAAACACAGGTCAGCCTTGAGGCGGGTGTCAAACTGATGATCGAAGAATTCCGCACCGGTCTGACGTCGGGAGTCTGATTTTTCGATGTTGGACATCGTCTGGGTCGTACAGCTTCTCGGACTGGCCGTCAGCGTGCTTGTCACTCTCGGGCTTGTGGGAGTCTGTCACCGGCTGTCGGATCGCTCGTGGCCCTTTGTCTATCTTCTTTTTCTTTACTGCTCGTCGTCGCTCTTAACGTGGCGGGCACTCGTCGAAGCTGCTTGGCTTTCAAAGGCTGTGCTAGTTGTTTTGTTGGCCGCCGTCGGTTTTGGCCTGCCGCATGTGTTTCGGATATTTGTCTCGTTGTGGCGAAATCGCTTGCGCGCTGATTTTGGCGCACTCGATCGCTGGTGTCAGGCGGCAGTTTTTCTCATGGCCGCTGCGGTACTCACAGATGTTCTTTACGCAGCATTTCCAGGCTATCGCTACGACCAGCTCAATTATCATCTGGTCACCCCAAAACTCGTCGATGTTTATGGTGTCCTGCCGCCCTTTATCAGCTCTACCTGTTTACCGTTTCTGCCCGCAGCGCATGAGGATTCAATGTGAACGTGATCGTTATTTGGCAAAGCCTTGTGGTTTCCGCCTACCGAAGTTTTTGGATTCATGCAGCACGAGCGCTCAAGGGCAAAGTCTGTGCAGTGGTTCCTCATGAGTTCTGGGAACTCGGCGGACAAATGGTGCCGTGTGCCCCGTTTTCTGACGACTGGAATGCCGAAATTGAGACGCATGTTTTGCGGGTGCGGGCGCCACACATACAGCTCGTCTGGTTTCAGGGTTTAATTTCAGTTTTCAGAAGTTTCACGCGCCGTTTTCGGAATGATTCCTCATCGCGGCCCGTTTTGGTTGCGCTCATGGAGCCCTATTCCCCCAGCGCGCTTTTTGTTTTTTTGCTTGCCAGAATTTTCCTTCCCCGCTCGACCCTGATTCTTTTTTATTCACTGCAGAATATTTACAAAGAATTTTCTTTACCGTTGCGGCTCATCCAGAATTTTATCTTCAAGCGATCGTCGCACATCCTTGCTCTCAGTGAGGAAGTCAGCGGCGTGTTGCGCAGGCAAGGCTTTCGTGGAGAGCTCATCCGTTTTCCCTTGTGGGCCGATTCGTCGCTGTTTTTCTTGGATGCAAGCAGGGCTGAGCGGGGCAGTCGCAGCGAAAACGCCTCGCGTGTTCGAGTTGGCTTTTGTGGTGCTGTCACCGAGTCCAAGGGCATTGTTGATTTACTCGACGCAGTTGAGCTCTTTGCTGAAAATGAATTGTCTGCAATTCATTTTGAAATCGCCGGCGGCGGACCCTGCCTTGAGCCTGCCCGCAATCGGCTGGCCGCATTGGGCAGAAAGGGCCTGAGTTTCACATTGCATGGGCCGCTGCCGGCCACTGCATTGCCTGAGTTTTTCAACTCCATCGATTTACTTGTCGTACCGAGTCGGACCGAAAAACATTGGAAGGAACAATTTGGCAGGGTCATTGTCGAAGCGTGGGCATGCGGTGCGACAGTCATCGGTTCCAGCTCCGGAGAGATTCCCGTTCTGCTTGCGCAACCCGAGCTGATTTTTGAGGAGCGCAACCCGAACGCCCTCTTTCAAACACTCCGCAACGCACTTTCATTTGAACACAGCCTCGATATGCGTAAGAAGAACGCAATGCGTGCGCAGCCGTTTCTCGACGTCACGCTTGCACGGCGCTTTGCCGATGAGTTGCTCGGTATTCAACGGGACAAAGTTTAAAAGAGGTAATCAGCCCGCGGGATTTTGTGGGTCATGTACAGGCCCATGAGTGCATACGTATAAAGTGTCAAACCTATCAAAATGGTTGCAGTCAGAATGCGCAGGCGGTTATCTGCGCTGCGTTGCACAGCATCAAAAAAGAAGGCGAGTCCGAAGACAAAAAGCGGCGCCAGCTCCAGAAATGACCTGCCGCCAAAGGCATCACCAAACCACCACTGATGCCACGAGCTGTTAAGATACCAGAGTGCACAACCACCGATGAGCAGCGGATAAAGCACAAGGTCTCGCTTGAAGGTGGTTTTTCGCAGATAAATCAGTAAGCCCAAGACCGAGAGCAAAAGCACCGGAGACCAAAAAAACAGACCATGCTTGGATGAAAACAAGGTTGAAAGAAGAAATGGATTCTTCCAGTGAATGAACCCCTCAGACTTGTACGAGTATGAAATCCAAGACCCGTTCATCGCCTTCCATACGCCCATTTGCAGCAAAGCCGGAAGCGCCGCGATTGCTGCAATGCCAGAATAGCGAAGCAGAATTGTCCGCATCGACACGCTCCGCAAAATGCTGACTCCTGCGAAAAAAACAAAGAGACCCAAAAACATGTTTGTAGGCCTCGCCACGACTGCAAAAGTAAAGGCCAAGAGCATGGCGGCAAGGTTTCTCGTTTTGTTCGTGTCAGTTTTCGCAGCCAAGCGGCCAAAATAGAGGCACGCGGTCACCCAGAATGCCGACACCACGTGCACCATCACTGGTTCTCTGAAGTAGTAGTAGGCGTAATGAGTCGCGGCCCAAAATGACGCTATTGCGAGAAATATGACCGTTCCGGTCATTTTGAAGTGTTCTTTGAGCAGCCTGTCGAGAAGCAGCATCATCAATAGGCCGTAACAAAGCACTGTGAGAAGAGTGAGGGTTTGATATACGGCCGAATATCCGTCGGGTCGAAAAATTGCGAGGCCCGTCATCGAGAAGAGAATTTTCGAGGTCCCATGCGCCAATGCGAACGATGGCAAGAGTGAGAGGGCAAATCCGATGGGATATTTGTTGCGCACGTATCCTAGGGGTGTTTTGTCTTCCAGTAGCCCTGGACTAAAGTCGACATCCCAGTTTTCTCTGATTTGGTTGGAAAAATCGAGGTCTTGGTCGATGACCACCGATGGAAGGTAAACATAGTATCCGCGCCCGTCCGACACGACAAAGTTGTACGTCCCCTTGAGCGATATAAAGGCCATTGCGGCGAAGAAAAATCCGATGGCAATAATCAGATAAAGAGTTCTTCTGCCTTTGTCTGCTTCAAGGGCTGTCAGCATCGTCTTCAACATAAATTATCCCGATTGTTAGTTTGATTGAAAAACAGAGACTCGCAACCCATGAACTACGGAGTGATTTATAAATGCTACTGCCTCACGCCTCGTTCCAAGAAATCGTGTGACATCTCGAAAATTCGACTTCACCATGTAGCAAAAAATGGGCGATACCCTGAAACAATAGTATTTTTTGTCCAGAAGCGATTTGCGTTCTGTAATATTCCTTTGTTCGTTGATCAACAATGCCTGATGTAAATTTGTCAGAACTAAATAGCGTCACTTCACTTGCAGGTATGGTGAGTCTGTCAGGGGCCGTCGACCTGCAGGAGTAAACAACCGTAGGATTTTCCAACGCAACTACAGCCGGTATCTTTAGCCATTTTTGTTCAAAATTTGGGACTTTACCAGCCTCGTTGAGGGCACTCAAAAACTCACGGGGCGGAACGTTGGTCAGATGGATCACGTCATTCCAATAACACTCAAGTAGAGGGATACATCTGCGTGTTATGGCCTCTCGGCCGGCATACATTTCGGAGTTCTTTTGATAGAGTGACGGGAATAAGAGTTGCTGCCGGTTGAGCGGAATGAGTTTCTCGCCAAGAATGTCGTCCGGACAAAGGTGATAAAGCCAACCAAGTGAATTTTTCATATTATCTTTCGGATTTAGATTCGTTTTTAAGCATCACTTTGGCGCACCCAGCCGACTTGTATTCTCGACGACGTCTTCGGCTCTCTATGAGTAAGCCAAGTACACAGAACGACGCCTTGATGGGGAAGGCTCTTGTCCCAATTTGTTCTCTTAATTCTTCAACCGAATCAGGTGCTTCTGAAAGCGTGTGGTTCTTAGCTCAACCACGTCCAAAGCAGCGACCAAATGCACTTTCTCGGTCTGGTTTAAGAAATTTGGTGAGGCGAACTAATGCCCCCCAGCGCTCGTCTAAATCCATTCCGGTAATCACGAAGCCGGCCTTCAGTTTGGTGATCAGCATTTCTGAATTGTCAGCCTTGTGCTGACTGGTGAGTCGTTCATAGCCAATCCGCTCAATGTATTTCGAAAAATGGTCGAGGAATTTTGAATAGAGCCCCAGTTTTTGGTGCTCAGGCAAAATACCTGAATTTCTCATATAGTAGGTCATAAAATCTTGAGTTTCACCGGTGCTCCAACCAATCGGCTCGCCTTTAAACATGAACAAGAAGTGTTCTTGATGGAGTGCGTTATAGCCAGTGCTTTCCTGAAGCTCGGCAATTGCCTTAGCTCTGGCTTCTGGAACGAGCATGGTTTGGGGTGTACCGGTTGAATCACGTTTGGGAAAAACTCTCTCGAAATTCGCTGTAAGAAATTTTCTCATTGTAGTTTTGTCTGTGGCGATAATTTCGCAGTCTTCGCTCAGTTTGTGAGGAAAATATTCTTTGCGCATATTTTCTATTTTCATATTCACGCTAGACGTCTCCCTTGATGATTTTTTTGTAGTTTTCTTTGAAAAGGACTCTCGTTTCCTGTGAGAGCAAGCAGCCATTGCTGGCGTCTGCAATTGTTATGCCAGAGTCGGCATATCACGATTCCGCTTATTTAACGGTTCGTTCCTGGCTTGGGGTGTTTATGGTTTTGGCAGTGATGATTGCCTGCCAAAAGAGAAGTGATTATTGAAATCGCCTTTCAGTCGTCGGGCCTGCCGAGTCTTTCCTCTTCTTTTCGGTGAACCGCCCGCGTTCTTTATTCAGACTGCGTCGGAAGAGGAATTCAGAAAGTCTGGAATTAAAATCAAAATCAAAGTCGATGCTGCCTAGTCAATTCGCGGTTTGGTGACCAACTTCGACAAGCTCGATCCGGTAAATCTCAGCTCAGGTATTCTGCAACTCGCCAATACCGTTCATGTACTTGTCGCCAGGCTTGACCTCAATGTAGATGCGCGCCTCGCTGGACCGGCTCGTTGTGGGACCCAATAGTTCCTTTATTCTCCAAAGAAAACTCGCAAAGCTATTGACCTCATCAACATCGTCGCCGTCATCAGAAAATCCATAAACAAACACTTCTGTTGTTTCATCAAGTTCATCAGGTTCCTTGCGTATCAACCAGCCATTTCTTGCTGTCTCGATTGTGACTTTCAAAGTTTAATCCTTATTTAAAAGATATTTTTATATGTGATCAATGCTCTGAAATTCGAGCATCTCTCATCTGTTGAGGAAAGATTTTTTAGATTTTCCTATTTAGGTCAGGTTAACAGAATGAGGGAAAATTATGAACATGTTTTGTTATATTTCGATTGCCTGAAGAATTTTGTGCAATGGAAGAATTTCGATCAAGATCACTTTTTATCGAATAAGACTTTCTAGTGATGTAGTGTGGTCATGCGTGATGTAATGCCGCCAAATTGGCTCCATCCCGTGGGCTTACTTTGTTTTGGGTGAAATCCTCAGGCGTGTGCGTTGATGTCAAGAAGATTGCAACTGAGCGATGAAAACTTTCTAGACAATATGTCTGAAAAAAATACTTCACTTTTACTCCTTGTTTTCCATTCATTGTTCTTGCTGCATTTGTCACGCTCCACACAGGAGTAAAGCGTGATAGATGATCCTTTTCCCATTGATTCAGCAAATGAGTTTTCATCCGGTCGGAACGGACTTTTTTTTCCTGACGCGGAGATTCTTCTGCCAACTTGGGATCATGCCTTCAAGGCTCTTTTTCTGAACCATCCTGAATTGACCTTGAGGTTCGTGAACGATTTTTTCGAATTTGACTGTCCAATTATCGATCTGAATTTTTTGACTAACGACATTGAACCCAAGAATCACAATGGAAAGTCGGTTCGCCTTGACGTTGCATTAAAACTGGCCAATGGCATTTTGATTGACTTAGAAATGCAAACGAGTTTCTCGGCAGGATATTTGAGACGCTGTGTTTTTTACAATTCAATGCTGCTCGTCTCGCAGACAAAGTCTGGCGCTTCATACCAGAGGCAGCGCTCTGAATCTTTGGAAAATCAAGATAAGTTTGCTCTTCCATCGGACGCGAAGGACTTGTCTTTGGAGGTGGACAGGCGAGCCACGGGTTTTCTGCCTAATGTTTTCTCGTTGACACTGTTGAATGACCGTCTTCCTCAAAAGTCTCCCGATAAGTTCCGACATTCTTATCAGCTCAGGGATGGAGATGATTATCTTGACAAAGATTGCTTTCGAATCGACGTTGTGGAGTTGCCAAAGCTGCGTGAGCGGCTCGAGGAAGTTCCAGAAAGGCAACGGATCTGGGTGCGGTTTTTTCTGGCTAGGACGTATGCCGAAGTGAAGCAACTGTGCGAGGAAGACTCGATCATCAAACGTGCGTGTGAGGTGCTCGAAATGGTTTCTAAAGAGGACGAAATGCAGGATCTTGCTCGGATGATCTGGCAGGGCGAGTTCGCCAAGCGACACGAGGAGCTGTTACGTCAGGAGAGGGATCGTGCTCAGGCCAAGTTGATTGCTGAAGGCAAAGCCAAGCTTGCGGAAGTCGAAGCCAAGGTCGAAGAAGCTGAAGCCAAGGTCGAAGAAGCTGAAGCCAAGGTCGAAGAAGCTGAAGCCAAGGTCGAAGAAGCTGAAGCCAAGGTTGAGTCCGAACG
>JBDLRR010000185.1:0-7626 GCA_039799985.1 Pseudomonadota bacterium
GGTCCGGACGGAAAACCGGTGGATCCGCAGGGAGGAGACATCGTTCAAATCATTCGCAAGCTAAATGGTCATCCCCGGGATCTATGGAGTTGATGCCGAAGGTTTGCCCTGCTGCCTCTGCTGTTCCCTGACCATCAGTTCCTCAAAAGCAGCAGATGAAATAGATTTGGCGTTCAGGAATTCTCCAATTTTCCGCTCAAGCCCCATGCAATACATCAGACGAGACAGCATTGCATTTCCATCTTCGTCTTCAATATTGCTTTCCAAAAGCATTGCGATTTCGTCGAGCTTTTCCAACTCGCCCAGAAAAATAATTTCTTCCCAGGTTTTTCCTTTCCACCCAGGCAATTGAGCGCGAATTTTTGCAAAAACAGCCTGACACTCTTCATAGATTGAAAATTTTTTAAGAAAAAAAGCGTATTCCGACAAAACGTGAAGCTCAACCTTCTGTGCCCTCATGAGCTTTTCGAAAATTGTCATCACCTTGATTCCCAAACCCTGTGCGCTGTTCAAATGAATTCTTGCAAGGTCAATTTTGTTTTTGAAGAGAGGTTCGTGCTTTAAAGAAACAAGTGCTTTTTCTGCAGCTTCAAAATCTCGTTTCAGGCTCGACAGAGCAAAGGCATGCGCATGCTTGAGGCGCATATCATCGCGTTTCATGATCAACGGCTTGATGACATCCGCAACCTGAAGATTTTGGACTGGCTTGCGAATCACGCCTGCCAATCCCAAACTCTCGTAACGCCGACTGACAACAACCTCGTCGGTTGGCAAAATCATGACAAATTGAAGAAGTTGGTTTCCAGGCGAGCGAAAGACTCTTTCAAATTGAAACAAACCATCCGCTGATTCTTTGTCATGATCCACAAAAATGATTGGCAGCTGAGCGGAGTAAACAACATTCGCGATTTCAACAGTATTTTGCGTGCAGAGCGCTTGGCTCAGTCCGATTTTTGCGAGAGCTTCGCGCAATTGGCGAACGGTCGCATGATTTCGTTGTTCATCAATGAATATAACAGCGCGCTGCTGAATCGACACGTCGCCATGCTCCCGCGGCTTCAGATGGATTGATATACAACCCTAGGCCAAATCGAACGGACTTGCAGGGGACGCTTTGTGCGGGTGGTGTTCAATCGACTGACAGCCTTCTTCAGCTGCCAGGTGACACGCTCAGGCGTCTGCCACACAAAGTGACAAACCTTCAGCCAAAACATCGCGCGGAAGGTGACGACCAATGAAAACCATCTGGGTTTTTCTCTCTTCCCCTGCAAGCCATTCCCGGTCAGGTGAACTTCCGACAGTCATGTGCACGCCTTGAAAGACGACCCGCAGTGGGTTGTCTTTGATGCTGAGCACGCCCTTGCTGCGCAAAACCTGCTCTCCCAATTCGTTTACAAGCAGAGCCATGAACTTGTTGAGTTTGTCCAAATCGAGGGGACGTTTCTCTTCGATATAGATGCTTTGAATTTCGTCGTCGTGTGTGTGGTCATGATATTCGACCATAATGGACGGATCGATTTTGACTCTGTCTTGCAGGTCAAAAGCAGAAATTCCCAGAACATCGGAAATCGGCAAAGAACATTTTTGGGTTTTGAAAAGTTTGGCGACGCCATTGATGCCCCGGATCATCTGCTCGACGTTGGTGAGTCGTTGCTCGTCCACCATATCTATTTTGTTTAGAATGATGACGTCGGCAAAACCAATTTGGTCCTGAGTCTCGCGCACTGTCTTGAGATTCTTCTCGATGTGGAATGCGTCGACCACGGTGAGAATCGCATCCAGATAATAATTTCTCTGGAGGTCCTCATCCATAAAGAACGTCTGGGCCACAGGACTTGGGTCAGCCATTCCAGTGGTTTCAATCACCAAATGGTCGAAATCAACTTTGTTTTTCAACAAATCCTTGGCCACACGGGTGAGGTCGCCACGCACGGTGCAGCAAAGACAGCCGTTGTTCATCACCTTGAGTTCTTCACCGAGCGTTTGAACAACCAACTCGGAATCCAGATTGACATCGCCAATTTCATTGAGCACCACGGCAATTTTTTTACCGTGCGGCTCGGTCAGCATCCGGTTGAGCAACGTTGTCTTTCCAGAACCAAGAAATCCGGTCACAATTGTTACTGGAATTTCTTTTCCACCAACCGACGAATTGGGGCTGTTGTGGGCATTCTGTATCGCAAACATAGGGTCCTCCGGGTCAATCCGACCTGCCATAGCTGAGTGTCGGCAAATGGACAACAGGCATCAGCTAAAGTCCATGCCACAAACTCCGAACCTGCATATAGGGAAATGTGAATCCCAGACAGGGAGGGTCGAATGAAAAAGAACGCATTGATTGTAGCCTTGGGAACGTTGTTGGTGGCTCCCGTGACGGTCAGTCTTGCCGCAAGCAACAAGGATCGGATTGGACTGGGCACCCGGAAGGCTGAATCCCAGACACCACAAGCCACTGAAACTAAACAGTATTGTACGAGTACAAACGCAAAGGTTCAGCCAGGCAAGGGCAAAGAGCGTAGCCAAGACGACTCCCCGAACCAGGTTTGCCAATCGGCTCCTTCAACCCGATCACCGGATGAAGTCAGGGCAGAGACTCGCAAAGTCGAGAGAGAACCCAACAACTGACCGGGTAGCCGGCTGACCTTTTGGTTCAACCGACAAGGCTCTCTTCCCAAGGGAAGACAATCTTTCCCTCTCCCTTCATCTGCAATGCACATTGGCGGAGGCGCTCACAGGCCTCTGCCTTTTGTTTTTGAGTGATCTTTTTCTCGGGCGCCAATAGACACTCGATATCGTCACGACGTCGCTTTGAAAGGCAGGCAAGATAAGAGTTCTGGACAGAGCTGTCTTCACCCCTCAAGAAAGACCCAATGTCAGAGTCTTTGAGTTGAGAGAGAAGACTCGCCAGATGTGAGGGCAGTAAACCCGCAAGCCGTTCCACCGACAGCAGGCCACCTTCAAGAAATTGGGCCAAAGCAGGTTCACGTGCGCCAACCTCCGACAGAATTTGACCCCGCGTTTCTGAATCAAGCGCTTGAACAAGTGCAAGCACCCGCGCCCCTCCTCCCACCCTCTGTCCATAGCGACCGGAAGACGTCTTGACCCTCAGTGCTTCAAGATCTGCTTCAAGTTCGTCAAGCACCACGGCATCGAGCACTTTTTCTTTGGAAAGGTTCATCAGTACCCGCAATTGTTTGTCGGCAGGAAACTCTCTGAAAAGCTTGGCTGCTCGGTTCGCGTTGATCGAACCCAAAACAGCAGCGGCCACCGATTCGATTTGAGTTTTCAAATGATCAACAAGAATCCAGTCCGGAATGTCTTCACAGATCTCCTCGACCCGCGATTCACGAGGAAATTCGTAACCCGCGAACAATTTTCCACGCAACAGAACGGAAGGATTCTGGCGACTTTCGAGGGCTTGGAATTTTGCAATGAATTCCTCGCATATTTCTTTAACATCCTGCTCACCCAGACGTTTATTGACAACAAGAGTACGAATGACTTTGGCCTGATCAGGCCGTGGCAGTTGAGCAAACAATTGAGCTGCCAGCTCATGATCCAAGAGCGATAGGACAACAGATGCTTTGTCTGCTTGCGTGAATCCCATTCCGAAGCCCAACCCAGAAGACGTTTAAAAAAGGCCTTCATTGGGAGGTTTCGGACAAAACCTCAGCAAAGTTGAGGAGATCTTCACATGAAAGAAAACGGATCGACATCGACCTTCAACAGATGTTGAAACTCTTTTCGCCCGACGACCTCCCGCGGAACCAATTTGCCGGGGTGAATTTCCTTGCGCGCAGCGATCACCAGGTGCACCCGATGGTTGCCTTTGAGCTTGGCCAGAACGGCCGGCATCGGGCCGGTGAGCCGGACATCCTTGGGGCTGAGATTGTGTTGCTGCCACGCGTCGGTCAGGGCCTTTTGAACGACGGCTGCATGCTGCATCAATTGAACTTCATTTGAATGTTGCATTTCGATGAGAATCTGTCGGCATATCGGCGGATGCCATCCAAATTCGCGCATCTTCAACTCGTCCAACAAAAAGCGATCGACCGCATTCTCGAGAGCAAGGTTGACCACCGGATGACTGGCACCCAACGACTGCACCGCGACAAGGCCCGGCAAATGAGCCCGACCCGAACGCCCTGCAGCCTGGCAAAGCAGTTGAAATGTTCTTTCACCAGCGCGGTAATCTGGAACAAAAAGTCCATCTTCCACATTCAAAATTACAACCAACGTGACTTTGGGAAAATCGTGTCCTTTGGAAAGCATCTGCGTTCCCACCAGACACTGGGTTTCACCCGAACGGAACTTGGAAAGAATTGTTGAAAGACGTGTTTGACTCGTCAACACATCGCGATCGAGCCTGTCGACGACCAGACCCGGAACACGTTCAACAAGTTCCTGTTCCATGTTTTGGGTACCCAGTCCCATATGCACCAATTTGGAACTTCCACAGGCCGGACAACTTTGCAGTGTGGTTCTTGAGAATCCGCAATAATGACACAACTCCCGCGCACCACGCGCGTGCAAAGTCGTGCTTACAGAACAGTGCGGACATCGCAACGCTTCGCCACAATCGCCGCAAAGCGCAAATTGAGCAAATCCACGCCGGTTGAGGATCACCATGCTTTGCTCGCCCTTTGCATGGGTTTGCGAGAGGAGATCTACAATACCTGGCGCGATGATGTGACCCTCAAAAGAAAACTGCGATGAACGCACCACGCCCCGCTTTAAGCCACCGGTTGAGTGAATCTTGGGGCGAAACTGAAAAATTTCGACCCGGGTCGATTGGCGCGAGTGTTTCGATTGCAGGTGCACATGTGAATATCGTTGTTTTTTTGCGTTTGAATAAGACTCGAGCGACGGTGTTGCGGATCCCAAAAGACAACGCGCATTTTCAAGTTGCGCTCTTTTAACGGCAACATCACGCGCATGGTAACAAGGAAACTCCTCGCATTTGTAACTCTGCTCGTGCTCTTCATCAACAATTATCCAGGCGAGATTTTCGACCGGAGCAAAGACTGCAGAACGCACTCCCAGAACAACTTTGGCCTGTCCTTGGGCAACCCTGAACCATTCCCGTTCGTGTTCCACGGGCGTCAGACCTGAATGCAGAACTGCAAGATCGGCCGGAAAATGCGCGCGAAAGCGATCACACATCTGGGGAGTGAGGGCAATTTCAGGGACCAGAATCAAAGACGATTGCCCACGACTCAATGCATCTGCGACAAGGTGCAAATAGACTTCGGTCTTGCCACTGCCTGTCACTCCCTGAAGCAGTGTCGTGTGACCCTCCTCGGTCGCAGCTATGGCCTGCAGTGCGGAATTTTGTTCGGAATTGAGAGTTTTCAACGGCAGAGCAGCATGCGCGTCTGACTTTGAACGCTTTTCACCCTGGTCGGCGGATTTCTTTTCTTCTTGGTGACGCCGATCTTGCCTGTCGAGTCGTCGGTGCCTCTTTTCGTGTGACGCCGCACTCCACAGAAATCCCGGCCCCGCAAGATGAATGGCCCGTCCCAATGGAGACAGATAATATCCACACACCCAGCGGATGAGTTCGAGGACATTGGCCTTGATGAGGGGACATTGATCGACCACGCCAATGACGGGTCTGCAGGCAAACTCAGGCTTGGCACAACCACTCAAAAATACGCCGACAAGCGTCCGCCCCTGGACCGGCAAAAAACAAAGTCGGCCGGGTGACAATTGGGCTTGAAGATTGTTTGGAATCAAATAAGTCAACTCATGCGACGTCGCATTCGCGACCGCAAACAAGCCGTACAGATTTCCTTCCTGAGTCATTTCAATTCCCACGGTTCACATCCACGGCTCTCGATTTTGGCCGAATCCTAGGCTAACAAAGCATCATCAGACGCGACAAGTGCGCAGGCCAGGAAAGGACTCAAGTTGCAAGTTCATCGCGAAACACAACAATACGCCTTTTTCGACGTCGATGGCACAGTCATTGCACGGGACTCCTTCCGCATTCTGATGCGCGAACTTATTCTCAAGGGCAATCCTTTGCGAATTGTTATTGCCATTCTTTTGTGCGTCTTTCTTTTTCCGGGAAAGCTGATGGGCGTGGTCGGAAAAACTCAATTCAAAAGTGCACTTTTATGGAGCGCAACAGTCGGAATGCCAGTTCGACAGGCACTGAAAAAAGTCCGCTCCATTGTCGACGCATCCGTCAAACCCCTCTGGTTTATTGAGATGAATTCTGAGCTGGAGAGAATCCGGCAAAACGGTCTTAAGGTTTGTTATGTCAGCGCATCAGGAGAGTTTTGGCTGCGAGCCTTGCTCGGTGAAATGGATCCAGGCCCCAAATTGATTGTTGGCTCGCGGCTCATGATGTTTTGCGGCGGACTGACCTTGCGCGGGCCAAATTGCCTTGGCGACGAAAAGATCAGACGCCTCCGCGCACTGTTGCCGGCTGACACCATCTGGAACATCGCCTACAGCGACCACCGCGCCGACCTTCCGCTTCTCCGTGCCAGCCGAAACCGCGTTGTCGTCAATCCGACCCCTCGCAACCTCAAGGCTTTCCGCGCAGCACTCGGTGAAGACGGATTTTCAATGGTAAATTGGACCCCCAGAAACCAAAATGGCTGACCATTTGAAATTTTTCCCAGTCCTTTCAGCCTAGTGAAAGATAGATTGAAGAATCCTCTCTCAATTTGTGCCCGCAACTTCCGATGACACTCGCACCCCCGGGAGTATGCAGGGAGCTTCAGCGATGAGCAGCAACCGAAAAATGATTTTGATTGTCGGCCTCGGCTCGGCTTTATTGGGCGTCGTCGCGACCTTGGTGTTTCAAGACAGCTCGCGTGATGCGAATCAGGCGAAAACCCTGCAGCGGAAAAACGATATGTTTTCGCCGCCAAAGCCGATGTGGGCCAGTACGCCAGTTTCCGCAGCTGGCAACCAGGTCCCAAACACAGGTGAAAAAAGGAGAGAGCGTGTTGCAGGGAATATTCCCCGCCCCTCGCTCGAGAACCCACCAGCTGTCACCCAGATTCGTGATGAAGCTGCGCAGAATCCGCACAACACTCCACAAGCATTGCTCGCCTTTGCAGAAGAGATGTCTCTTCAAATGCAGGGTGCATTTGCCGACCGTGAGACGCGCTACACCGTCTCGCGCCAGCTCATTGCCTGTGCACGTGATGGACAGGCCAAAGGCTCAGCGCAGGCCGCCCGTGCACTTTGCTTGTTCAATCTGGAACGGCTGAAAGAAAGATTTCCGGATGAACTTTCTCCGTCTTACCAGTCGCTGTTGGCCGAATTGCCCGAAGATTTGATCTTCGTGGCCGGTGTCACAAAGCCGAACGTGGAGAAGTAACATGAAGTCGAAATCAACTTTGCGTTCGCTGAATCTGTTGTTCGTTTCGGGATTGATGCTTGCGGCCGGCAGCATCGGCTGCAAGAAACTCAAGGAACAACTTGAACAACCCAAACTGCCACCTCCTCAAACGGGAATGGCGGAACAAGTGGCACCCGCCCTGGATATCAACCTCGATGCGGGCCTCACGGACAAGGAAAGATCTCTCTTCAGGGAGGACATCAAATTCCTCCAGTCGATTTCCTTCAAGACCAATCCGGAAGGATATTTCTATAAAGCCTTTGCTC
>JBDLRR010000186.1:0-5285 GCA_039799985.1 Pseudomonadota bacterium
TTATGTGGTTCTGACTTACAAAGAAAAAGTTGATGCAGAATTTATCCACAAGAACATGCAAAAGATCGCTGCGGTGCGCAACATCGGCGTAGAGAGTCTCGCGGGCTTCGAAAAGGCTATCATTGGCGACATCGTTCTTGGGCCACGGTCCAAGGAAATTGCAACTTGGGCACAGCGACAGGTCTATATCGCGATGGGATTTTTGCTTCATACTGCAGGGATTTTGAAGATCGATTCGACTCCTATGGAAGGACTCGATCCATCAGCTTACGATGAACTTCTTGAACTCAAAGGAAGTGGTTGGAAGACTGTGGCGGCAGTTGCTCTTGGTTATCGTCATGCTCAAGACCCATTTGTGCAGAACAAAAAGGTTCGCTTCGACGAACATGAGGTGTTCTCAACAAAGTAAGCACTCTGTTGAGAACTGAACATGGCCTCGAACTGTCAGGAACATTAATCCATGATTACCGATCCGTTGCTGCTCAAGATTTCAACCTTATTTTTTGCGTGCGCGGTGCTTCACACATTCTGCACAAATCAATTCAATTCCTGGGCAAAGCGATTTCGCGAAGGCTCTGGACTTGAGAACCTGTTTCATTTTCTTGGTGAGGTGGAGGTCGTCTTTGGCCTCTGGGCGTTTTTGTTTCTCTTTGCGGTTTCGATCCACTCGGGAACCAACGCCGCAGTCGAATACATGAACCAGGTCAATTTTTCGGAAGCTGTGTTTGTTTTTGTGATCATGTGTCTGGCCTCAACTCGTCCGGTCATGCAGCTTGCCGAACGCCTTATTCGCGGTGTTGCAGCGTTGATGCCGATTCCGCAGACGATTGCTTTCTATGCATCGGCACTGATTATTGGTCCGCTTTTGGGCTCGATCATCACCGAACCCGCAGCCATGACAGTCACTGCGTTGCTGCTGCGGAACAGCTTTTTCAATCAGCCAACCTCGCTGCGCCTGCGCTATGGCACGCTTGGACTATTGTTTGTCAACGTCTCGATTGGCGGCACTCTGACCCACTTCGCCGCACCACCGATTCTGATGGTCGTGGGCCCGTGGAAGTGGGATCTGATGTTCGTGTTGAAAAGCATTGGCATCAAAGCACTCGTATCTGTGTTGATTGGAACAACGGCCACGCTGCTTTTCTTTTGGCGCGAGCTGGCATCATTGCGGATTGCGGGTGAGCAAGAGTCTCGACCACCTGCTCCCCTGTGGCTGACTCTCATTCACCTGGGTGTGATGTTTCTGACTGTCGCTTATCACACAAAAATAGCCTTCTTTTTGCCGTTGTTTCTTTTGTTCATTGGTTTGTCGGAAGTCACACGCGAACACCAGAATCCGCTGAAAATCAAAGAGAGTCTGCTGGTTGGTTTTTTTCTCGGCGGTCTTGTCACACTCGGTGGACTCCAGGGGTGGTGGCTCAAGGACGTGGTTGCAGCACTCAAACCGCTGGCATTGTTCTTGAGCGCGACGGGCCTCACGGCCGTGACCGACAACGCGGCTTTGACTTATTTGGGAACATTGGTACCCGACCTCACAGAACCTGCGAAAATTGCCCTTGTGGGTGGCGCAGTGGCCGGCGGCGGTTTGACCGTCATTGCCAATGCGCCGAATCCTGCCGGATACGGAATTCTCAAGGATATTTTTGGTGATGAAGGGATCAGCCCGTTGGGACTCTTTCTTGCTGCCCTTCCGGCCACTCTCCTGTTTATGTTCATCTTTCTGATGACAGGACAATAATTTCGGTACTTTTCCGGGATTTGCGACCGGTGGGAAATTGTGCAAGTACGACTCTCTCAAATTTTTGGGGGAGCACCTTCATGTACAGCCAATTTCGTGCGAACAAAGCCCTTGCCTCGCGTGTCGGTTCGAGCCTGAAATCGATGATTCTTTTTTCAACCATCGTATCCTCTTTGACGGCACTGGCCGCCGAGAGCAATCCCTTGGTCAACAACTTCGCAGATCTGCTCACCGGTGTGTTCGACAGTTCGTCGCAGGCAATCGACGATTCCGACTACCTCGATGTCACAGTTCGTCACTGCCCCATCAACGTCAACAACTTGCCGCGCGACAAGCGCAGCGGAAAATTTCTTGCGTTGCGCCAGTCGGTGAGCACATCCGAATCTCCTTATCGTGTGCGGGTGCTGAGAATATTTTCCGGAGAAACAGCAGGAACCGTGCGGGTTTCAAGTTTCGCTGCGAAGGAAGGAATCAATCTTGCGGACATTTGCTTCAAGCCAGACAACGAGCGCGTGATTGGTTTTGAGCAACTCGCAGAAGAAAAATGCACCACTGAATCACGTTATGAAGACGGCCGGTTCGTAGGTGGAACCACAGGCGAAGGATGCCCAAGTTCGCGCGCAGGCGCAGTACGGATGACCAGCGAAATCACCCTGGATGGCCAGGGCATGACAACATGGGACCGCGGCTGGAACGCAGCAGGGCAAGTGGTTTGGGGACCCGAACAAGGGCCCTACAGATTTGAGCGCGTCGCAGCCCAGGATGTGCGTTTGGCCCAGTTGGCCTCGTTTTTTTCTGGGCGTTTTTCGAACGCCGAACAGGTCGCTCAGGATCCAAAAAACTTCATTCCGGTTTCATACCAATTCTGCCAAATTGACGCGGCCCAAAATCCACTGCGGCCTGCCACACGCATGATGCTTGCGCAGCAAACGGTCAGCACTCCGGCGCGCACCATCCAGCGCAACAGGGTCTATGAATTCTTCCGCAGCACAGACGGAAAAATCGCCATCCGCACCAATCCTTTTGACGAAAGCAAAGTGCCTGCCGATATCTGCCAACGCAGCCTGGCAGACCGTCGGATGATTGCAGACGAGGCTCTCGTGCAAAAAGATTCGTGCATCTTGAATTTTGAATGGAACGAGACTCAAGAAGCTTTCATTGGAAGCACTCCCACAGACGGCTGCCCAAGCAATTTTCAGGGTGCTGTGAAATTCACTTTGGAAGAAGTCATCAAGGATGGCCTGATTTCTCCATGGGAGAAATGGTTCAATGCGCAGGGTGAACAGGTCGCTGGTTCAAAGGTGGGCCCGTACATCTATCAGCGTGTCAGCAAATCGACGGGTCAATAACGCCAATTTTAAAATTCAACAATCGCAAAAAAGCCTGTGGTGAGATGATCATCACAGGCTTTTTTTTCAAAGCTGGTCGGAGTGAATTATCAGCGACCGATGAAAAACGAGGCGCCGTTTGAATCGCCACCGGTGCTGATGCGGCAGCGGAACATTTCATCCATCTTGATGCCGTAATCCTTGGGGTCAAGATAATTGACTTTCACCAGCACTTCGCCGTCATCATAGATTTTCGCGCTTCCATAATTGAGCACGAAACCGCGAATGGAGATGAGCTTGGTTTCTGAGGCAGCAACGTATGTGCGTTTGTCTGCGCGCTTTGAGGTGATGCCCGAGCCAAAGTGCTCCCAGGTCTCGAACTTCATGCCACCAATTGCATCCATTCCGCCTTTTTCGCTGCCATAGCAGGTCGAGGGCTTGACCGAGTTTGCAAGTTTGCATGCAACGTCGGACGTCTGCTCGTCGGGATTTGTCACATTTCCTTCAACAAACTCCTTCAAAAACAGAAACTCGCATTTCTTATAGTCGAAAACAGCACGCACAGATTTGCCATTGACCAATGCGTTCAAAACTTCACCATGGCTAACCAACCGCTTTTCCATACCGGCAACAATCGCATCGGTGACAGGCTTCCATGGATTCAAACCTCCAGCCAATGCCATTGGATTCACGGCTGCCAATCCGAGGCCAGAAACCAATGTGAAAACGATTCTGTTCATGGTGAGTGTCTCCGCAAAAAATGGATCATTCCGAACGTTCCGCGGGCCTAACAGCATTCGACTCCTCCCACAAGTCAGCCAACACACGTTGTCGAATCCTTGGACAGCGCTCCAGATGAGCAAATCCATTCATATCGGTGAATTGCGCGGGGTGGCTGAACAGTCGGCAGGTGGCATGAATTGTGCATTCAAAGTTCGACTTGGCGCGCAGCTGCGTCCAGCAGAGGAGAGTTTCGCATGAAAATCCAAAAAAACAGGGTCTTTTTATCCTCAATCCCACTGTTTTCCGCGGCAGTGGGTGCTCTGGTGGCGACTGCCTGTGGAGCGCAGGCAGAACAACCCGAGGCTGCTCCTCAGGAGTGGGGAACCTCTGTGCGCGCGGGACAAGAAGAAGCAGAAAAGCTGCGCAATTTTACCCTTGAAGATGAATACAAGTACGGCGCCGAACTCGATGCGGCCATCAAAGATCCTGCCCGCGCAAATGAAACCGGCATCACGATCACCACTCTCGAAAATCATCCATCGTTTGCCTACATCAACCGAATTGGTCAACGACTCGCTGCTGCTTCTGATCGCCCTGACATTTCCTTCAAATTCCAGGTGGTAAAAGAAGACACCGTGAACGCATTTGCGACCATGGGTGGCTACGTTTACATGCACACCGGACTGATCAAATCCGCTACCAATGAAGCGCAGGTTGCCGGCGTCATGGCTCATGAACTTTCACACATCACCCACAAACATGCTCTGCAATCGATGGCGAGTCAGGCGGTCTATGGTGGCTGGGTGAAAGGAGTGGGTGGTCTGGGAGGACTTATTATCAACCTTGGTTCTGCGGTTTTGTTCCGCCTTCCTGGCAGCCGTGCGTTTGAATTTGAAGCCGACGCCACAGGATTCGAAATCATGCGCAGGGCAGGATACCCCGCCGATCAAATGGTTGAATTTTTCCGCAACGTTCTTGCCAAGGGTGAACCCAATGACGGCAAGCGCCGCGATTGGCTTGCGACTCATCCGGACACCTCACGGCGCATCAATGCACTTCAACAACGCCTCACTCCGGGCGACAGCAGAGGACTTGGCCTGAATCCGTCGGAGCATGCACAAATTGTGAATTCTCTGTGAGATTGTGCTGATCAACGACTGAGGAGACAAACATGAGAGCCATGGCAAAAAAACGGATTCAGATGGTTCTTTCATTCGGCAGCGTCCTGTTGACACTGGCGTGTGGAAACCGAAATGACTCTGTCACCATGAGCTCTTCTGCGTCGTCTCCTCAGCCTTCGTCCAAGGCAAAAAGTTTTGCCATCATCGACGAGCAAATCACACAGACGATCTCGGAAAGAACAAAAGCCAAGTGCGAAGAATTGAAGTTTGACAGTGCTTCCGAACTTCAGCAGTGCGTCGAATCAGCTGATGCGCTCGCCACTGAACTTGATTTTTCATACGTACGTCGCGACGACGGCAACTCGGCTTTTGTTT
>JBDLRR010000187.1:0-6264 GCA_039799985.1 Pseudomonadota bacterium
CGGTTCAGATTTAACGAGACACTTTTTTACGCGGCGTCTTTGGCATCGGCCAGAAATGCGATGTCTTCTGCAGGCAATTTTTGGCGCAAGGTTTCAAACAGGAGCCGACGTTCTTCCTCGCTGTAATTCAAAAGTTCAATCACAGGCTTGATGGAACGCACAACTGGATAAATATCGATTGCTGTTTGCAGACACCTCTTCGCCGTTGCGAGGTCTCCTTGCATTGCGGCAATTCTTGCGACGGTCGCAAGCCGGCTTGGGTTTCCCGTGGCAAGCATTTCAGCTGCCAGAATGCAGCGAGCGGAATCTGCAAGCTTACCGGCGAAAAGATGCGCATCTCCTGCAAGAGTCATGGCACGGACGTCCTTGGGATTCACGTCCAACAATCTTTTGCTGAGCTGCATGGCTTTTTCGAAATTGTTGTTCAACACCATTCCAGCGCGCGCTGACGCAATCAATAATGACTCCTGATTTGGAAAGTCCTTCGCAAGTTTTTGCCATCGTTCAAGCTCGCCAGGAGCTACGCAACAGTCTCCAGATGCAGCCAACGTCAAAACGTCGCGCAATTCCTTGTCCAGGTTCAAAAATGATTGAAGGGCAAGAGCGACCGAATAACCAAGGGTCGTGAGTGCTCTTTCGCCTTGAACCGCTTTGAGCATTCCAAGGTCGTGGGCAAAGCAAACCGCTCTTTCATTACTGCCTTGGTAAACGATAAAGCGAGCAAGATGTCTGGTGTCGGGCGAGCGGACGAGTCGGTGATGAAACAAACCCACCTCATTTCGCTCAAAGCCATCCAAAACGTGAACCAGCACCTCACTTCCTGAAGCTTCAAACGCTGCAGGAACTTCGGCGAAGGTGTCGACAGCCAGTGGTCGCAACTCAGCTGCCTTCAAAGAAAGAACAAACTGCTCCCTGTTGGCATTCTTTTTTGCCAACAGTACGACCGGTTTGTGAGAGATCGAGTTCATAAATTTTCCCTGATGAACTTCACGTTATCGTACTGATCGGTCCAAAAAGTTTAGGAAAAAAATCGCTTGGCGTGATATTTATAAACATCCGAAAATATTGATTAAATAAGAAAGACGAGGATTATTGGAAAAGTAGGGCCGAATTGAGAGTTAAATTCGGATATTCCTCATAAATCCAAGATTCTGAAATTCCATGGGTCGGTTGGAAAAGCGACATTTGAGGGGATATGGCAACAGGGGCCGGGGTTGAGGAGAGGGGGGAGGCCCACCAGACCGGAGTTGCCATCATTGAGAGACCAATTCGGTATCAATGTTCCCGTCATTTTGCTCACAGCGGGATTTGGACCTAAAGAATTGAATAGAGAGGCAGGAATTGAATCTTGTCGACGGCGGCGCATCGGCTTGTATCTTGAAGGCAGAGCCCCTCGCCGCCATGTGATTCAAGATACATGTGCAGACTCTTCAATCTTCCCGAGGCTCCCGATTTCACCTCAACCGGGACAATCTTCCCATCCCGCGATAGAAGATAGTCAACTTCAGCAGCAGCACCGCGAGCATCTCTTTTCCAATAGAAAAGACGTCCTCCTTCGGAGGCATCATTACTGTTTGCCAAAAGCTCTTGTCCAACAAACTGTTCAGAGATTCGGCCTGAGTATGTGGCGGTCAGGTCGCTTTCCAGAATCAGATCCTTTGGATTCACTCCTGCCAAACATTGACCCAGTCCTACGTCCAGAAAAACGAGCTTGAATGTTTTGTCATCACTCTCTGATGAAAGCGGTGGGTGTTGTGCAGACGATGAACGAACGACGTGAATGAGCTGTGCCTGCGAGAGGAGTTCAATGGATTGCTTTGTACGCTTGATTGCGTCTCCTTGGCCCAGAGATGTATAAGATATTTGTTTTCCGACAAACGTAAATGCATTGGCCAAAACCTCGCCGGCATTCGCAATCTGCGCATTGCCGTGTGCATACTTTCGAATATCGCCAAGGTAAGTTTGAACGAGGTCATTTTGAACATTTCTGACTTTTGAAAAGTTACGCGTCTTTTTGAATTCGACGACACAGGCTGGCATTCCTCCCACAATGAAATACTCACGGAGAGCCTCCCGCAGAGCATCATGAATCGGTTCAGGAATGTCGGAAAAGATCTTCATTGATTCAATTCGAGGACGCCTTTCAACGAGTCCTGAGCGTCCAGTGGCTTGCAAGAACTCGCCAAATGACATGGGCCTTATCATTTCGAATGAAAGCCTTCCAACCGGAGTTGAGATTCGCTGAAGAGCGAACTCAAGAAGACTTCCTGCAGCGATGACGTGCAATTGAGGTGACTCTTCGTGCAAATATCTCAGGAAGGTGATTGCTTGCGGACACTCCTGAATCTCATCAAAAAAGAGTAGGGTCTGACCAGCAATGATGTCTGCCTCAAGCAGTGCTCCAATTTGCGGAAGCAGTGCAGCCGGAGACAAGTCGCCCGCTTTTTCAAAGAGAGTGCGCAATCGTGGCAGTCGCTCAAAATTGACTTCACATAAATGAAGCCCTGAAGTGCTCGCAAGGTTTCGCACCAACGCCGTTTTACCAACTTGCCTGGCTCCGCGAAGGACGAGTGGTTTGCGGGTCGTCTGTTGTGACCAGTCGAGTAATCGAGCGTCGGCTGATCTTTTAAGATAAATATCCATAAATACTCAATTTATTAGAAATATATTCAGATTGCTTAGGCTATTATTGGCCTTCTGGGTAATAAAATCAAGGTCATTTTGAATTCATAAGGGCAGAAAATCAGGGGTATTTGACGAATGCGTTTGTGCGCGAACTCCAAGCCCAACAACAAATCAGACCTCCTTGGGACTCGAACTGCGTTTCCAGCAGGGGTTCGCGGCTAATTGTCTCGAAATCCGCAATTTATCTATTCTTCGGTCAAGAGCCTTTGAAGTTCATCGGCGCTTACGTCCAAGAAATATTCGATTAGCGACCTTTCGTACCCCCTGGCCCACATGCGCCGGGCGAGAATTCTGCGCTCAGATTGGCGTCCTTCTGCTTTCAACAAACTCCTTGCTTCCTCGAGCCCTTCCTGAAATCCCCGCTGATAGGCACCGGCTAGTTCAATTTGTCGGCCCATGCGGCCTTCTTCTATGGCTCGCTGACGCATTGCCAGGACCTGCTCAGAGGGAGTCTCAAGTTTCTTCTTGGGGTCAGTGGTCATAAGTTGCTCCGTTGATCTCTGATTTGAGTTTTTTCATTGCTCTACCCAAAGCTCGGCCGTGATGTAACCCCCTCAAACAGGGACCACCCCAAAGCCGATTCAGTAGGTCACCTCGAGTATTGCCAAGCCGGCTCTTGTCGCAGAAGTTCTTATGCAAGCTGTGGCAAAAATTCGGTTTCCAAAAAATCCAGCCAGTGGAAGAATTCGACTTCATCTTCTCTTCGAGAAAACTTGTCATTGGACAAGAGAACAAATCGCGTGTTCGATGGAAAGTCCTTCTTGGCAAGAAGCAGATTCTTGTAATGAGACTGTGTAACTGTTGTCGCCGACTTTATTTCACACACAACAAGGGACTTTCCAGGTGTTTCAATGATGAGGTCAATTTCAAATCCATCCTGGGAGTTGAGGGTGAAAAGCCTCTGACCAGCATTCAAGTAGCGAGTGATTCGATAAATTTCACAGATCACGAAGTGCTCGAAGCATTCATCAAAATAGGATGTTCCCGGAGCAACGTCGCTATAGATCGTCTGAGAAACTGCGCGCGCAACTCCTCCATCAAAGAAGTAGAACTTTGGAACTTTCTGCACTTCATCGATGATGTTAATCTTGCCCGGGTTCTGCTCTGCGATTCCTGAAAGGAGTTCTGGTTGGCGGGCAAAGCGCGCCTCCGTTCTGGGAAGAAGCAGGTCGATGGTTACCGATTGGTCCTCCGGAAATCGCTGACGTAAGAGAGCGTTCTTTCCGCTACCACAGGGCCTCAATAGAAAAAACTCGGTGATAGCGGCAGCTTAATTAGCCTCTGAAACATACTCCAAATTCCCTCCGGTATTTTGGAGTATGTTCTGATGCATTGAAACTGTTCAGTCTTATCCGCGTTGTATGAGCAAAATCTTCGGAAGACTCACATGCTCAGATGATTCCACTCCACGGGCTGCTTATCCACAATTTTATCCACAATTCCTCGAAGCTCCTCAGGCGAAAACTCGCCATTGGAAGCGAGCAAGATGCGGCCAGTGAAGCCCATGCGACGCAGTTCTGAAGCCAGTTCAACTCCGGTCATGCGCGCGTCGGGCGCAAAATAATGGTCGGTGATGATGGTGTGGATTTTGTCGAGGGAAATTTGCGGGGATTGATCTGTTGCTTCGCTTCTCAAGGTTTGAAAGAAAGAATCGGGACCATCAAAGCAATTGATGTTCACGTGGGTTTTGAGCTTGGCTTCCCACACCCAGCGGACAAGGGGAGAATCGTCGAGAAAAACAACCTGGGGCTTTTCCTGTGCGACTGTAGCCTCGGAAACCTCGATTGTTGAAACTGCGGGCTGTTGCGTCTCAAGTACCGCTGAATGGGTTGTGACCGGTTCCTCAAAGGGTGAAGCAGATTTGAGTGTCAGCTTGAACTCCACCTTGCCGAGAGGAAATGAGTCGTTCATTTCGCTTGCGCAAACAACGCTGCCACCATGCTGGGTGACGATCTTCTTCACAATCGCCAAACCCAATCCCGTTCCGCCAGTTTTGCCGCTCGTATAGAACAAGTCGAAAATTCGCTCGCGCACGTCGGCAGCAATGAAACTGCCCTCGTTGCCCACGAGGATTTCAACGTCGCCACTGGCCAAAGTGCGAGCATTCAACCACAGCTTGACGTTCTGAGTTCCGACCGCCTCAATGGCATTAGACATGATGTTCATGAACACACGGGGCAGGCGGGTGATGTCGGCCTGAACCCAAATTTCCGGGGTTACATCCAACTTAATGTTCAATGCACGGCCTGGGTACTGCTTGCGCAGCTCATCAACAACTTCTTCAACGACCGATGCCAATCGCGTGGGCTTCAGTGTGAGCGTACTCTCGCCACCCACGTTCAGAACATCGGCAATGAGTCCATTTACGCTCGCGAGCGATCTGTCCACCTCTGGGAGTGCTTCGTTCAAAATCGCCGACATTTGTTCTGGATTTTTTGCAGACTTCACCCGTTCAATTGTCATGCGAAACAGATTGAATGGCTTGCGTACGTCATGGGCGAGCATTTGGGTGGTTCTAGCAATCGCGGAAAATGTTGAGTTGTGTTTGTGAAGAGCAATCACCTCTGCAACAGAGGTGTTGGCCGCCCAATCCAACTGGGTTCCTTTTTCCATATGTGTGAGCAGCGAACTCAGCGGATCAACGATGTTTTGCTTAATTCCTTTCCCCACAAGTGATCTAAAAAACCATCCAAGGCCGACAACAAGCAAAGAGATCAGAAGAAAGAACAATTGAAAAGTTCCCAGTGATGCGGCAGCTGGCTTAATTCGAACTGGAAACTGAGTCAGCGGAGAGAGCCTCAAAAAACGAGAATTCGAAAGATATTCGGCAATCTGGGTTCGACATGAGTTGCATGGAGCAAGTTGTTCAATCTCCAGAGTTGCATCCTTCAAGGCGCGATCACCATCAAGGAAAAGCATGACTGATGCGGCGCATCGGCCGAACTGCGAGTTGAGTTGATCGCCTATATAGCACAAATCAAATGCCAATATTTGACCATCAAAATCACCGATTTCAGCGAGTGGTGTCCCGGACCGTGGATCTACAAGGCGCACACCGCCAACAAACTCATCTCGAAGCGATGCCATAAGAGTAAGTACCGATGTGTTTGTCTGAGCACGTCCTTCAGCACCGGAGCGCAGAAATGTTTTTAGTTCCGAGTTTGCTGCCACAATCGCAACTTTGCCTTCAAGAGCAGAAACGAAACCATTCAATGCGCTGCTCAGGCGGTTTAAGGCTAATTCCTGCTGATTTTGTGCAATAATCAGCACGAGTGACTGAAACAGGATGGCAAACGAAAGCCAAATAAGGCCAGTGCCCCACCCCATGGTTCCAATCAGCTTTTTTCTGAAGTCCTCAAGTGATGCATTCATAATTTTGAGCCAAAAAGAATCTTGAAAAGTTGCCACTTCTTGTCAATTTCGAGCGATTCCTCCTGCGTCACTTGATGTATTCTTCCGAGGGTCGAGAATTGTTCAAAAAACTCTCGCTGCAATTTATTAAAAGCTTTGTCATCCGATCGAACCGGGCCGTAGGGCGAAAAGTATCTGCTCTTCTGTGCAACAGAATTAATGAAGTCT
>JBDLRR010000188.1:0-4332 GCA_039799985.1 Pseudomonadota bacterium
TAATCGAAGCAGGCAGATTCGCTTTGGCCCGCACGTCGCCAAGAAGATCCTGATTGACCAGAACCATCGTGTTGCCATTGAGCATGCGGAACGTTTTGGGATCAATTGAGCCTGGCAGGCCGAATCCGATTCCATTGAGCTGCTTGATATCGACTCCGGCCGTTGTCAGCGTGGATGAAATCAGCCCAACCATCTTTTCGACAATCGCCTGGTAGCCTTTGTGTCTTTCGGTGGGTTCGCGCAGTTTTGCAAGAACTTGACCATGAAGATGGCCAGAAACTGGGTGCGAACAAACAAACGATTCGGTTGACTTTGCCAGGGAAGCTTCTTTTTCAAGGCGAAAAAGGGTGGATTCGATCTTTGTACCACCCACGTCGAAACCCATCAGATACATACACGTTTCCTTAATCGATAGAATCGGTCATTGCGCTGAAGCCTTCAAGCCAGGCCGTCACTGTGCGCAAATCGGACTGCGAGATCAAGCCCATGCCTTTGGCGATCTCCAGAATCTGAACCGTCTCGAAAAGCGACGTGAAAGGAAGATTGAGGTTTTCAAACTTGCGGTGTGAAGTGGGAATGGCATGTGTCGTGACAGTCGTCGCAGACAACAAGCGGGTGTCCAACTGACGCAAGACCTCTACCGACTTGAGAATGCTCTGGCCGGTGGTCATCATGTCATCGACAACAACATGAGGCTTGTGGGGGTTGAATTCACCTTCAACCATCTGTTGTAATCCATGCCCTTTGGGCTTTTGTCGCACATAAATAAACTCGCAATCCCAGTGCGCAGCAAGAGCCATGGCAGGCGCGATGCCAGCGGTCGCCGTTCCTGCAAAGACCACATCTCGTGGCCGGCAATCCAGAGATTTCAGTTGCGCTTCAATTTTGTTGGCCCAAATCATCACCAGATTCTTGCGCAAGACTGGATTCGTGAATGCTCTGCGATGGTCCAAATAAATAGGAGCTTTTGCACCACTCGAGAGTACAAATGGACTTGAAGCATCGACCTTGATGACACCATGATTGAAGAAAAGATCCACCACAGTGGATTCAGGACTTTTGTTGTTGTTCATTTCTGCCTTCCAAAGAAGAATATTTCACACCAAGACGTTGCGCACATTCAGTTGCAAACTGCAGATTCCACATTGCGGCTGTGGCGACATGCACGACATCTGCCCCTGCCTGTAAAAACTTTTCAAAATCTTCGACGGTGGTGCAACCACCCACACCCACCAGAGCAAAACTCTTGCTGTCAAGACCAAGACTTCTGCGGCATCGATTCAACTTGCCGATCATCTGCAAGGCCTCATCACGAATGGCTGCTCCACAGACTCCTCCGTGAGAAGAACCGGAGCCCAAAGCGCGGTGACCTTCAGGGGTAACGATATCTGCGCTCACTGTGTTGATGGCGCTGATGCCGTGTGCATACTTGGCAATCACTTCCACAGACGGGAGAATGTTTTGGTCTGGAACGACTCCCAATTTGATGATGAGCCTCATCTCGGGAAAATCTGCCAATCCTTCGGATGCGGCGCGCACCGTATCCGTGAGCGCCTGCAAGTCGGTGAAAATCGGAGCGCCAGCTTCGTTGGGACAACTCACATTCATCTCGAGGAGTGAACCCCCAGCAGCGCGAACACATTGAGCTGCAAGTCTGGCAGTGGCGGCGGTGTCGAGCAAAAAATCACTCCAAGGTTTGTTCTCTTGGCGCGATCCCTGAAAACTCAGGACAGTCATCTTCCCTTGCGAAAATGCGTTCGGCAGCAATCTGGAAAAATCCTCACCCCACTCCTGCGGAGACAAACTGGGAACACCAAAGGCATTGGTGATGCTCAACCTTGATCTCAGCACGGGGTCAAGAAGATCCTCCGCACGCAACGGCACCGCTTCAACACAGGAACGATTGTTGGCTTTTGATGAGGCAGTCCTTAGCTGAAAAGCAGAATCCTTATGCTCAGTGGGCTGAATCAATGCACCGCCTGATTCAACGTCTGACTTTAATTTTTGGATCCGCAACACATTTGGCCAAGGGTGGCTCTGCCAAGCGGAACTGCGAACTGTTTTGTACACCGGCATGCAAAACCCGGCATCCAACGCGACGTTCACATAGGCCGACGACAACAAGGGACCTGCCGGCATTCCCAAAGGAATATGCAGTGGCACATCGAGCAGCTTGTATTGCGGAGTGCCTTCGTAACGAATTTTTGGAAACAGCCCGTCCCTGTTCCACACAGACGACGGGCCGTTGCGTAAATTCTCTTCGTAACTGGCAAGAGGATTGTACATCAGGCGAGCCCCAACACCCGCCGACCGTTTTCTGTTGCAATCCGAATCAATTCGGCTGAATCGTAAAAGTGTGTCGCCTCCAGAAGCATTCTGAGCTCCACCATCGGATCTCCATCGGCAAACGGTTTGTAGATGTCGGAGATGTTGTCTGAACCAATCGCAACACACAGACCAGCCGGAATCATTTCATCGATAGGCGTGATCGCATTGTGAGTCGGGGTCAACACTTCGCTGCGCCGCGCATCCAGCCATGCACCCGGACAAGCCACAAAACTCAAGCCGGCATCTTTGCAAAGTTTATAAAGTTCCTGGCGATACTCTTTGGACTGGCAACCAATGCTGATGCCGTGAACAGCCGTCACCTTGCCCTCCAGGCCATGCCGGATGACGGTGCGTGCGAGTTGCTCGGTTTCGCGTTCGTTGGGGTCGTTGTTTTGATCAACATGTACATGGACGCGCTTTCCGGTCGACTTCGCTGCCGCCAAAAGTACGTCCAGGTGTTCCTGTTCGCGCCCTCGATCTGCACCCGGCAAACCACCAATCACATCCACCCGCTCGAGTGATTTTTCAAAGTACTGGCGCGCTTCAGGATTCAGAACGCCCTTGAGCGTTTGGCATGCGAGCACAAGCTTCATCTGCAATTGTTGCGAAGCATAATCTTTGGCACGCACTGCTGCATCGAGAGCCCGAGTGCCGGCAACCGGATCACAATCAATAAAGGTCAGCGCCAAGCGCACACCGAATTCATGCTGGGCACGGAGGGCCGAAGTGATGTGGGCAAAGTAGTCTTCTTCACCCGCAGACTTCTTCCATGCGTCCACCAATTGCCATTTCTCTTGCAATGGACGCTCGACAACTGCATCTGCCACGCCAGCATCCTGTTTGGACCCCGCAGGGCCCATCGGAAGATCAGCCGGAGTCACAGAGTAGGCTCGGTCGAAATGCGCGTGCGCATTGACGAAACCACCGGCAGAAACAATTTTTTGCCGCAATTGGGCCAAGGGCATCCAGAACATCGTCACACTCCGTTCATCAGAGCTGGTTTTTGCTGTTCGCTGCGGGCTGCAACAGGCTTGCGTGCCTGGGTCTTGAAGCGTTCACAAATGTTCATCAGAACATCGTATTCGCTGACCAATTGAACGCCGTTGATGACGCTCCACTTGCGGATTTCTGTGCCGTCGCGCACTTCGACGTTGTTGTTTTCGGGACTCATCACGTTGACGATGAGGTCGAAACGGTTCTGCTTCAACAAGTCGAGCAGGTTTGGCTTTTTATTGGAATCGGAAACCTTGTAGACACAAACGGCAGGCACGCCAGCCTTTTGCAGGACTGCATGGGTTCCCTCAGTTGCAAAGAGAACAAATCCACTGTCGGCAAGCTTGGAAACCAATGGCAAAAACCGCTGCTTCTGCTCTGTGCTGCCAATCGAAATAAGCGCGTAACGCTCTGTTTCACGGGCCATACGCATCTGCATCGTGTAGATTTCAGTGAATGCCGCAGATGCATTCTGATTGAATGCATTGCTCTTCATGAATGTTGCCAGCTTTTCATCAAACAGGCTGTTGGGCGTCTCGACCGCCACGGTATCCGCGCGTCCTTTGAACAAACGCAGCGTGACAGTACCCGTCACTTTTTCATTCACAGCATCAATATAAGTGTTGAGGTTGTGCATCAGGGGTTCATACCATTGTGCGCCGTAGCAGAGGTATCCCCACTTCTGGTCTACAAGGGTCTTGAACTCGTTTTCCTGGCGAGTGCAGACGTATTTCTCAAGTGTTTCATGAGCGCGAACAATAATGGAGGCAGCGGGCGCTTCATAAATTCCGCGAACTTTTAGTCCAACCACCCGATCTTCGATGTGGTGCGTCACGCCGACGCCGTGTGTTGCGCCCATTTCATTGAGCTGCGCGATGAGCGGAACCAGACCCATGTCCTGGCCATTGAGCTGAACAGGCAGTCCTTTGAGGAAACCGATGGTGATTGTTGTTGACTCATGTGGAGTTTCTTCGATCGGTTTGCAGATTTGCAGAATATTTCTCAGCGGTG
>JBDLRR010000189.1:0-10165 GCA_039799985.1 Pseudomonadota bacterium
TCAAGTTTGCCGTTCAACCCTATGTGAATGACAGGTCGACTCCAGTCGAGGACCCTATGGTGGAATGGAAGGAGTCCGACTCGCCATTCACAGAGGTCGCGACAATTCAAATTCCAGTGCAAAAGTTCAATTCGAATGAACAGCAGCAGTTCTGCGAGAATCTTTCTTTTACGCCATGGCATTCGTTGCCCGAGCACCGGCCGCTTGGCAATTTGAATCGAGCGCGTAAGAAAGTATACGAGGCAACCTCTCGCAAACGCCATCTTGAAAACAACGCTCCCCGAGCAGAGCCGAAGCCAAACTGAAATTCAAATACCAAGAGGCCGTCGAACGATCGGCGGCCCCTTGGTTGTCTTAGCGGTTTGATTTTTGGAAGACGACTTTTCCGCTTTGAATCACTTTGTAGATGATCAGAGTGCTTGTCGGTGTTGCTTTGCACCATGCAACATGGTCTTTGAAGCGTTGTTCGGCTTGGGCAAGATCGTGCTCAGGATCTCCAAATGCCTCTCCCCATGTGTCCTCGGCATCAATTGTGTTTGCATTTCCAAGCGGAGCGCAAAATCCGACGATAGACACACGTGCGACTTTGCCGTTGTCGCCGATCTTTTCCTTGATGACCTGTCCGGTTGGAATGCTGTAACTTGATTTTGCTGTTTGGCCCGGAGCGTTCTGACAATATTGCGCATATTGAACGGCTCTCAGTCGACAAGCTTCTGCTTGATAGGTTGGTCCGAGCTGAAGCAAGGGCGAGAATGAACCATATGTGGTTGCAACAGATTCATTGATGATTTTTGCTGCAACCTTGCCGTTTGCGCAAAAAGGAAGTTCGATCTTGCAGGTGGCGCCCCCAACGCTCAGTCCCAATGAGGTTGACTCTTCGCTGTCGGTTGCAAACCCGACTTCACCGTTTGGCAGAATCACTCCAATGTTTGATGACTCTTTGTTTGCCAAGGGCGTTCCGGTCGGATTTTCATTCTGAATTGTGCCACAACCGACTGCGAGAGTTATGATCCCCACACTTGCAAAAGCGAAAATCACTGCAGACTTGCTGAATCGAACTTCCATCAAAATTTCCCCCTTTTAGGATCTTTTTTGTCTTCCGACTGCCGGAGACATAATACTCTTCGGATAATTTTCAAATTGCTTGAGAAAGGCTACTTAAATACCCGATATTATATATTTTCTGATTTCTGATGAAGAGACAAAATAATATGAACAGATTAAATTATGAGGTCCGAAAATCGGAAATTCGATACTTAAAGTTGTCTCTTATAAATGAACGTGCGGCGTTGTGAACCAAATTTGCTGCATGGACACCGCCGTCTGGGAACGATTGTTCTATTTTTGGCATACGAAAATTGACTTAAAAGGCCTAAAAAGTAGGCTCTTTGATAAAGACTTTCGCAAGGACGAATTTCAATGGGCATTCAACATCGCGTCGGTCAACTCAGTGTAAAAGTCGCCTCCGTCGCGACTCTGGTTTCGATTTGTTTAATTCTTACTTCCCACCCCGCCCATGCCACTCAAGGAGACACGACTCTCAGTCAACGCGCAGGATACATTCTGAGCAAGGGAGACCTTTCACGGGATCCGAATCATCTGGGTTTGATGTTTTCCTGGACTCGATCGTTTGCGGGCCCAATGAAGTTTCTGAGTTCCGAGATGATGCATCGTTTTTCGATTTTGTATGACAGCTTTTATGCACTCGGAGATGAAACACTTTTGTTTCCTATCGTGCCTCACGCACAAGCGAGAATCATTGAGCCATCGGTGCATTTTGAATACTGTCTTTTTTCACAGTTCCGAGTGAGACCTTGTGTTGGAGCGGGTGTCTCTCTTGTTTACCTTCAGAGCTCTATCCAAAATTATCAGATTTATGCGGCAGCTCCGCTTGAGGCTCGATTGCTTTATGCAAATCCTGAGAGAATCTTTTTCTTTGAAGCCGGTGCCCGATATCGGTCATTTCAAAATCGGGTTGAAGGTTTTGTTGCCAAGCATGCAGATTTGATGTCTTTTTTTGGAATTGGTTTGTTTTTCCCCAGTGACGGATTGTGAGTACGGAGTTTGGCATGAATTTCTTAACAAAAGGCAGAGTGTTGACCTCTGTTTTTTCTCTATTTCTTGCCACTTTATTTGTGTTTGTGCTCGATCATTTGCGTCGACCCATTGTTTTGATGAGTCCGGCTTCCGACAACAAAGCGGAGCAGGCGTATCGTAGGATTGGCTTTGGCGACAGGATCATGTCGACTGAGAGAAAAAAGTCTCTTTCTCTTTGTTACAAAGATATGCTGCGATCCAATGGGTATGATGAATCGCGACCAACTCCCAAGCCAGAGTCTCATGGTGAGTCGCCCGGAGCTTTCGAGGGTAAGGTGACATTCGTTTTTCATGTTGCCGAGGATGGCAGGATGAACGGATATGATCTTGCTGACAGTGATTTTCTAGACCGTGAGTTTTTGAACTGTATTGAAAAGTCATTGAACGGTGTTCGCTTTCTTCCTCCTCCTTTGGGAATCAATCGATATTTGGCCCATGAGTTTGTGTTCAAGTCTGATGAAACGTTCAAACGCGAGATGGAAGAGCGAAAGAATCAGGCTCCTTTGACCTTGGTGACAGCGACCCCGCCCTCTCCTTCAAATTCACCCGTCGATACTGGACTTTCCAAGAAGTAAAAAGACCCGTCAATTCCCCGCACCCATTTGTCTTGACGATTTTGTTGTCCAGTTTTGTAATGTCGTTGCGGTTTTTTGGTTTGGTTCTTCCGCTCTCTTGAAAAACGAGGTCATTATGCGTTCAGTTTATTTGATGTTTGGAATTTCGGTTCTCGCAATGGGATGCAAGCCACGGAGCTTTAACACGGCACAATCGGCAGGCACGAGTGTCAATCTGTCCGGCCTCTACAGTTCCAAATCCGGAAACAGAATTCATATCGCCGGCGATTCAATTGCGATTTCCTCGCCATCGGGTCAACGCGAACAAGGGACACTTCAAAAAGATGGAAGTCTTGGTGCAACCTACAATGTCCGTTTTCCAGAAGGACACGTCTGCGGCAGTTATCAGCTGTCGCTGTGGATTGCCGAAGGTCAAATGGGCGACGGAAGCTCGTTCAAATTGAGCTGGAAACGTCCGGATGGAAGTGTGGCCAAGCAATGCCAATTCTCGGCCGGCGTTGAGGGAGCATACGAGCGTCAGATGATGTCGCTTGCAGGAACGTACACCTCGAGCAACGGTCACACCGTGCTTGTTCAAGAAGGCAATGCAACCATCATCAATTCATCGGGTCAGAAGGTTGTAGGCCGGCTCGAGCGCGACGGCACACTGGGTGGAAGCTATCTTGTGCGGTTTGAGGAAGGCTTTGTGTGCGGGAGCTATCAGCTCTCGCTCTGGGCAGGTGAAGGCAAGGTTGGCAATGGAGACACGTTCAAGCTGACGTGGAAGAAGCCAGAAGGTTCGGTGGCAAGAACTTGTGTTGATCAGCCAAAAGCTGAAGGTGAATATAAACGCGGATCATTGTTTGGTGGTGTTTATTTCAATGACAAACAAACCAAAGTCGTCGTCAGTGGAGGCAAGGTTGAAGTCACGTTCGGGGGCCAAAAGCCAATCGAAGGCCAACTGGAGAAAGATGGAAGCCTGGGCGCAGCATACGTCGTGAGATTTCCTGAAGGTTTCGTTTGCGGGCAGTTACGATTCTCGTTTTGGAAGAGTGAGGGTGTCGTAGGTGACGGCAATTCCTTTGATTCCGCCTGGGTTGCACCCACGGGATCGGTGCGTCAGTCGTGCACCGACATGCCCAAAGGCGAAGGTAAGTTTCTAAGATAACACCCGAGTCTATCTGTCTTTTATTAATGACTCATGTATTTCCCGCAAACCTCCGAAATAGAGCGATTGCTTCATTCGGAGGTTTGAATGCACTGGGGCCGTTGCGAGAACACTGGTTTTCTTCTGCTGCCGGTGCGTCGTGCTCTTCGGGCCTGCCACAGTTCGATTTTGCCTCTTTTCATGTTGGTGGGTTGTCGCACTGGCGGCAATCAAAACGAAACCGATTTGGGAAAGAGGAATTGTCCAGCCTCGAGTTCCAATACGGCCTCCCCTCTTGTTGCCCCCGCAGAAAAGAAAAATCAGTTGGGACTTGTCATGCCTGAATCTGCTCCTGTCACGACGGGTGGAACGGTTTTGGCAAGCAGCGTCTCGACTGGGGATTCATCAAGCCCGGCATCTTCAACAATCACCCTTGATGATGCGACGCAGGCCACGGTTGGACTTCAAATCAAACTGGTCAATGTGGACAATGAAACTTCCAGGGCGATTTGCACGGGTGTTTTGTTGGGTAAAAATATCGTCTTGACTGCTGCTCATTGCGTGGCTCCACCAAACTCCAGACCCACTGCAGAGCTGACTGGATACGTTATATTGGCAGCAGGATTCGACACTGCCCGCGGGGCCGAAATTTTTGATATCGAGAAAGTTGCGGTGCATCCTGAATGGAATGGCGTCTACAATGACGTTGCAATCGTTTTTACAAAGAAGTCTTTTCCTGACGAGAGAAAGGCAGCTTCGGTAGAGACCAAAGCGTCTGAAATTTCTCCGAGCTCGCCGGTCGTTCTTGTAGGATATGGTATCAGTGCAGATGGACGAAACGATGGTGGAGTGTCACGCCGGGGTGAATCGTTGGTGCACAGCATCATCAACAGAATCAACTACCCAGCGAGCATTTTGGTCAATCAACTCCGCATCAAGGGAGCTCCCGACACCAGCGCCGGTGCGTGTACCGGCGATTCTGGCGGACCAGCATTTTTGAAATCGAGTCTTCGCCTGCTGGGAATTGTGTCGGGAATGAATTTGCAGATTCAGGGGAGTCTGGACTGCAAGAACCGAGACTCCAATTATACCATCGTGGAATCTTACCATCCGTGGATCGAATCCGTGACGGGACAAAAGCCATCAACACTGAACTCCTTCGTTCTGATGAAAGAATTGATGCCTGCCATAATGTCTTCGGATGCCACTTCCGCCATAGGTTTTGTTGTAAAACCTCCCTCCAAGGATTCTTTTCAAAAAAGCGACAATTCTGGTCTCAAAAATGAGGATGCGACAGTTTCTAAGGGCGGCTGCTGAAGTGGTCGACTGAATTGCCAGTCGGGTTCAGTCATAGAACTTGTTCAACGATTCTCTGTTTAATGCTCGCATAATTCATATTGTGGGCGAATGGATTTTCGATTCTGAATGTACTTGCGTTCGCGCCAGCTCTTTCTTTGAATCACTTCTTGCCGTTTGTTCCAATCAAGGCTCTTTTTCCATTCTCACCAATCAGGGTTCGTCCACCTTCTCCAATCAGTGCCTGTGCAGACATCGATTTCTTGGCATTCACATTATGAATGGAAGCGATATTTGGTTGGCTTGTGATGGAAGTTGATGAATTCGCATTTGCAGCAAAAAGACTGGTAAAAGCAGTCGACAAAACCAAAAATCTACTCAACATAAAAACTCTCCTCTAAAGGCGAAGAAGTTTCTTCGCTGAGAATCTTCATGGTCAAGAGTGCTCATTCGGGCAAGAGTTTTCTGCAAAAAATGATTAGAAAGATGTTGTCAAATCATGAGACATTGTCGAATGCTTTGACATGGGTTTCCTCAAACCACAAAGGGCGACGGCAGTCCGTATCACCATTGTAGTTTGTGAGAATTTCTTCTCCTGCTTCAATATCTCGAATGGCGACAAAGCGTATTTTCATTTCGGAATACAATCTGATGTACCGTGCATTGGGGCGGCTTGATGAGTGATTGTAGAGTGAGCCGTTGCCCAGACAAATTGCGCAGCAGTCTTCGCCGTTCAATTTCCACTGAAAGAAATATTCAAACAGAATCGTTTCTTTGATTGTCTTGAGTTGAGCAGGCGGAACGACAATAACGTACGCATCCTCCAGGATAGTTCCTGATGGGATGAATCGTTCGGCAAATACGCCCCGGCCTCGATGTTCTGTGTAATCAACTCTCAACATATTTTCAGGTTATCAATGTTGAGCTTCTTTTGCCAAGGCGCAAAGCACGCGGCCAATATTATGGTCGCGGACAAAATCCGAGCTTCCCGACAAACCCAATGGAAATCCCTTGCCGCCCGAATGAGACCTATAACCATCCCAGAAATTCATTTCCTCTTCGTCCCAGCCTTCTCTCAAATAGCCGTCGGACTCGAGTCGCATGCGCCCTTCCAATGCTGCGTAATTTGCTGTGCGCGCGATAAGACCCAAGGTCCCCGCGAGTGGCCTTGTGCTCGCAGCAACAAATGCCCGCACGGCGTCGCGAGAAGGCGGAATGAAGGGTGTGACGTCTTTTCCGTAGACGACGTTGAAGGCTCTTCCGGAAAATCGCTTGTCGAACTCGCGTTTGAACGTTTTGTCGCCTGCGTTTGGAGATTGGAATGCATAGATGCGTCCGACGTGGATGCCTTCTTTTTCAAGACGCATTGCTGCATACTGGCTCATTGCTCCACCTAGACTGTGGGACGCAAAGACAACATCCTTACCTGTCTCTGTCAGGGTCTTGAGTTTTCTTCGAAGTTGGTGCCACGTCATGCCGAAGTTTGTAAGGAATCCCTTGTGCACCCATCCTGGCAAGTTGTGGATCCAGCCAGGTGTCGTGTAGAAAAAAGCGTTGAGCACGTAGTCCAAGGGGTCTTGTGTGCCCCGGTACATCACCAAAATCTGCTTTTCGAATTCCAGCACGCTGGCATGCATTCCAAATGGTCCTGCATAGAGGTCGTGGATCGACAGTGGTGCTTTGCTCAAGCTCTTCCAGGCAGCGGTTCTCTGCTCGTTGTCGAGTTGAACAGCTCGTGCGAACCATGCAGCAGAGGTAAGGTGCTCTCGGGAGGTTCCCGGAGCCAACTCATCAAGAAAATCGAGACTGGGCTTGAAGTCGCAGGTTGGATTCTCCCGTGGCGTCTTTTTAAATTCCTGATCACTTGTTTTTTCAGTATTGGGGTTATTGAATTCATTGGCGGTTGCTTTTGCAACCTGAAATGACTGCGTCACCGGGAGAAGCGCGAGGAGAACGATGGCTGGTCTCATTCGGATTCCTCCAATTCAATCTTTTTTTATTCTGTTGGCCGCGAAAAGATTGAACAACGGACAGAATTTCACCGTGCAGGCATTACCGTCCATCGGAATAGGAAAATCTTTCTGTGTTACAAAAAAATAAGCGGAGCACGGGTCTCGACCTGCTCCGCTTTTTTGATGTTTTGCCGCGCTCAATCGTCGTCGTCGTTGTCGGGAGTCGCCGTAGGTTTTGGCGTTGCTGTTGCGGTCGCTGTTGGTGAAGCTGTCGGCGTGGGCGAGGCGGTTGCTGTTGCTGTTGCTGTGGGTGAAGCGGTTGGCTTGGGTGAAGCGGTTGGTGAAGGCGATGCAGTTGCAGTTACCGTGGGTGATGGTGATGCGGTGGCCGTCGCCGTTGGTGATGGCAAGGTTGTCGGCGAAGCGGTTGGAGACGCAGATACTGTTGGTGTCGCTGTTGCCGCGGTCACGTTGTCATCACGAGGAGCGTCCGCGCATTTGCCGTCTGCTCCCTTGGCACACTTTGGTCCTATTGGTGCCAATGCAGAAGTGTTGGCATCGAATCTTGAAACCAATCGGCCACAGGCAATGGAGGACAGTCCGACCAGGACGCTGATGATGCAGTTCTGAACGTTTTTCCCTTTCCTGATGCGAGACGAGAGAGTGAACGCAGGAGGTCGGGTCAGTTCTTGGTTGCGCTTCATTAATCGCTCCCTTCGGCACAAGTTGGCTTAAGGACGCATTCGGTTGTTTTGGCAAAACTCTTAAGTGAGACTTTTTAGTCTCAGTATTTCGGATACTTATTCGGTTACTAAAGTGTTTTTTTCTCGCACTTTCGGAATTTCGTATGCATCGAATGTTTGATGCGGCGAGGTTGAGTGCTGAAGTCGTCGGTTGGTGAGTCGCTTTTGTAATTATTTATAGTCATGAAATGATTGAACTAAAAATGACGATTTATCTATTTTTATAGATTGGCCGATGAGTTCCTTGGACAGGCACGAGTCCTCAGAAAGATGATGAAGTTGAATTCAGGAGTCCTTTGATATGAAGTGGAAGCGTGGTTTTATTTCTGCGTTGATTCTTGGCCTTGCTGGTTTCTCGGGAGTTTCGCAAGCGCAACAGACTTGCAAGCTTTTCAACTTTGTTCACGAAAAGCAGTTCAATTGTTCAGATGGTACCATAAAAAAGGTCACGATTTTGAACGAACAGCTCATAGTCAGAACCTTCAACCCGGACACAAAAGCATGGAATGAGAGTCGGTATCCTGTCGCCCCAGGTGTGAGCCTCGACTCCATCAATGTTTCGGTCATGTTGAACGCAAACGAAGGTTAGTGTTCAATCTCGCTGGTTCAAAATTGACTCCAGGGAGAAACAATTGGGCAAGGGTATCTATCGCCGGCGCGTGAGTGTTGTGGTTTTGCATCAAGGCAAGGTGTTGGCATTTAGAGCAGAGGATCCAACCACGCACCGGAAGTATGTGTTTGTGCCCGGAGGCCGTATCGAGCCTGGGGAAACTGTCGAGCAGGCAGCCGTGCGCGAGACTCTGGAGGAAACGGGATTCCATGTTTCGTGCCTCAGCGAGCCGACCATTGAGCGGAGTTATGATTTCGTGTGGGATGGTCAGGTCAACATTTGCCAAACTATTTTTGTGGCAGCTGAACTGCTGAGTGATAGGGCGGAAGTTGTGAACGACGCTCCATATCACCGCGGTGTGGAATGGATTCCTGTTGCAAAACTTTCGAAAGTTTTTGGTTACCACAACGATATCCTCGAACCCGTGGTGTTTCTCACCCAATTTTTAATGCAAAAAAACAACCACGCTTGATTTGGAATAAACAAGGCTTCTGGTACTTTTCTTGGGAACAAATCCAATTGACCTTGTTTGAGTGTGGTGATCAATGAACCTGAATTTCAGGGCGTCGTGGCTCCCCGTGGCTTGCCTTTTGTTCTCGCAATATGCCGATGCAGCCTGTTTTCCTCCCAATAAATTGCATTTGCAGCCTACACCGTTGGAAAAATCGAATGTGTCCAAGGCTGAATTCAATCGCATTATTGATGCAGCGGAAAAGATTTACGAGCCAATCGTCAGGTCACATCGGGCCAAGCTCAAATTCAATCGGCTTTGGAGCGACGAAACCGTCAATGCCAGTGCAAATCAGGACGGCTCTGTTTGGGAAGTGAATATGTACGGAGGCTTGGCTCGGCGACCAGAGATCACCCCAGACGGTTTTGCCATGGTCGTTTGCCACGAGTTGGGTCACCATTTGGGTGGGTATTCCTTCTATGATGAATCCGAGATGACCTGGGCTGCCAACGAAGGACAGTCGGATTATTTTGCGACTCATGCGTGCGCCAAGGAAGTATGGAAAGATCAACCTGAGCTCAACGCCAAGGCGCGCGAAACGGTTCTCCCTCTTGCGCGTCGAGTGTGCGATCTGAATTATGCAGGTCAGGCAGACCGTGATATCTGCTACCGCAGTTCAAATGCGGGTCTGTCCTTGGCGACCCTGTTGGCCAAACTGAGATCGTCACCTGTGCCAAAATTTGAAACGCCTGATCCGCAGATCGTGGATGAGACTTTCAGTGATCATCCTGAAGCTCAATGTCGACTGGACACCTATCTTGCAGGATCAACTTGTTCGATTGCGTTCAAGAAGGAACTGATTCCAGCGAAAAAGCTGTCGAACAAATTTGGCGAAGAGGCCGAGCGTGAGGCAGGCAAATACTCTTGCCTGGCGAGAGATGGTTGGATCAGTGCTCAGCGTCCTCGCTGTTGGTTCAAGCCTCTGTTTGAGTTTGAAGGATTGGTTGCACAGCAATTCAATTGGACGGATTCGACAGGCAACGGTCGTGCAGAGCCCGGAGAAACACTGGCTTTGGTTGTTCCACTGGAAAACAAGTTGTCAAAAAATTCTGAAAAAGTGACGGGAGAGCTTTTCAGTAAGACTCCGGGTGTCACAGTCGTCAATTCCAAGGTCAGTTATCCGGACATCGTTTCCGGATCGACACAAAATCCGGATCGCCCCTTTGAGGTGAAGGTTTCGAGGGGCTTCAAATGCGGCCGGCCTTTTGAGTTGACCTTCAGGGCAAGCGCGTTGTCGGGTGCAAGGGATTTTCCT
>JBDLRR010000190.1:0-2664 GCA_039799985.1 Pseudomonadota bacterium
GTAAACAGCCGCAGGCAGCTGTTCATACCGATCTGATTCAATCGCAAGAAGATACTTGCGTGGAATCTTGGTTCGCACCGACATCTCTTCAACATCGACGGCCATTTCCTCGCGAAGCTTCTTCAAAAGACTTCCTGTGATTTGCTCAGCCGAATCGATGATGTTGTTCATCATGCCAACAGCTTCCGGCTGCATCGCAGCTCGGGCACAGACATCCACGACATCCTTGTCACTCTCACCCACTAGAGTCTTCAAGCGACGTGGCGGTTGGTAGGCTGATGGCTCTCCGGAACGGACCGGTGTGACCGCATCCAAAGGCTCGGTGGTGTTGCGATAATCACGTGACAGGCCACGCTGATGACCCTGACCCGAAGTTGCACCAGACTTCTGGCCGGTGAATGCGCCCTTGAGCTCCGGCAAATCAAGTGCACTCATCGGTGCAGATTGCATGCTACCTTGGCTCGCACCATTGCGCTTCAAATAAAACACATTGTCGTCGCCATCCAGGCTCATTATCGACTCGCCGCTCAGTTGAGGCAACAACAAAGCCGAAACAACGCAATCTTCCGATTCATTGACTGTTGTTTGTTCGATTTCGGTCAACAGCGCGCGATATGCCCAATCAAGTTCTTCAACATCCAACTCGGATTTGGTTCCGCCCTGAAGGAGTCTTTCACGCGTCTTCCGATAGCACTGGTGGACATTATCAAGCGTCAAGTCGCCTGTCAGGCCAATGATATCGGCAGGTGTATTTACCACTCGCTCGCCCATTTATTCTGACCCCTTTCAGCCCATTCCACTGACGTTTGCATGATGAGTTGCGACAGGTTCAAAACGAGTCGACATTGTTTTCGCGATGTTCATGAGGCCCTGGGCAACGTTGGAGTCCGGAAAATCAACGCAGACTGGTCGGCGATTGCGAAGCGACTTCCAAACCACATCATCAAAGATGGCTGAGCCAAGGTATTCGGCGCCAAAGCCAAAGTATCTCTGACTAATTTGTGTAATGGAGGAGCCAATCTCTGCGTCTGCATTCGTTCTGACCTGATTCATCACCACTCCCAGATGCGTCATCTGGATGAGGCTGAGAATCTTCTGGCCAATCTCTGGCTGCTCTGCTGCAAACTTTTGAAGTTGAGCCAGTGGCGGATTTGCAAACCGCGGATCACCCAGACTTTGCATCAGGCTCTCGGCCGCTTCCTCTTGATGGATTGCCTTCACGATACTCTGAAGTTTTCTGTAGAGAACACTCTTCAGGAAAACGTAGGCATTTTCGATCGAGGTCGGCTCGGGCACGACAACCACGATTCCAGCGTGCGAGAAGATGAAAAAGTCGAGCGTGTTGACGTGTGTTCCTGCACCAAGGTCGAGAATCACATAGTCGACATCCAGTCTTTGGAGGCGGCTGATGAGTCTAATCTTCTGGGCTGCCTGAGGACGAATCTGCTGCCAGAATTCCTGGCCGCCACCGTAAAGGGTCAAACCGGGCACACCACCCGAGACAGCAACATCTTCAAGGTTCTCGATACGTCCGCTGACAAAATCAAACAAACCCACCTTCGGGCTTGGAACACCCAAACAAGTGTGCAGGTTGGCGGCTCCAAAATCGAGGTCAACAAGCGCAACCCTGTAACCCAGGCGGGTCAAGGAAACTGCCACGTTGGCTGAAAGAAAGCTCTTGCCGATACCGCCTTTGCCACCGCCCACCGAAAGGATTCTTGGACCAGTCGGAGTGCGTCCGGAATGCGCGTTGCGGATTGTCTCACTGGAAGAACCACCTTCGCCATGCCCATTGTCATGGCCATAGCTTCCAGAGTACTTGCTTGTGGCAAGCCGAGGAGTTGTTGCTTCCTGATCTTCAAGCGCGCTGTCAACGTCCAGCGACCGCGCGGCATTCATATATTCGGAACGAGGAACGCTTGTCACCTCAATCGGAGAACGCACCTGCTCCGTATAATTCTTTGTGAGTACCTGACGCGCATCGCGCGCAGGCCGCCTGAACATTCCTCTTGAAATTGAAGAAAACATTCTCCAACTCCCATCGCGTGGATTGAATGGAATTGACACACGTCAACATCGACAATCTCGATGCTATCAGCCTTTGGAGACCTGCTCGCGGGGAACGCAGCTTTTTTGGCTCGGTGACATTTTCCCAACAGAGCGAAAGCTGCTTCAGCGGGAGCTGAATTTCTCGAGGTTCACGAGATTGGAGCGGGTGATGCGCGACTCGCTGATGAATTGCGGGTTGTCTTTGGCAAGAAGCAGGAAACGCCTGTAAAAGTAAGTCGCCTTGCTCTTGTCGCTCGTCTCATACAACTGACCGAGCAAAAAATAAGCCTCTTCAGCATCCGGATCCGCCTTGATGGCACGCTCAAGGCGAGCTGTTGCACGCGGCCTTTGCTTCGCCTTCAGATCGCACTTGGCCGCACCAATCAACGCAGCAGACAAGAAGGGTCTGGATTTCAGGATTTCACTGTAAAGAGAATCCGCTTTCGCACAATTGTCGGCACCGACGTAAGATTCCGCCAATGCGTTCATCAACAAAGTTCGCTCGGTATCGGCGCTGACCTTGTCTTTGCTCTGAACATTGAAATTTGCACGCTCGACATTCGAAAGCAGTGCCTGCACCTCTTCGAACTTTTTCTGCTTGTTGAGTACGCTGGC
>JBDLRR010000191.1:0-10110 GCA_039799985.1 Pseudomonadota bacterium
TCCCGTTCAGGTTTTTCCCCCACAGGACAGGTGGGTATCAACATTGGTTCGCTGGAGTTCACGGGATTCAAATTGAAACCAAAATTTCGATTGGGTTCGAGCTTGAGCGGAGTCTATGCCGGAGCTGCGCTGCGAAGTTGAAATCTGAGTTGAAGGGAGCAGCTGAGTGCATTGTCGTGGCCTGTGGAATTTGATTGTCGGATTTGCTTTGTTGGGATCGACGGCTTGTGCAACCGTTGGCGGAACGCGACAAGCGGTTTCTTTTGATTCAAGCCCGCGTGGCTTGAATGTGGCAGTCAACAGCTACCTGACAGACAGTGATGAAAAAACACCGTTCACAGGCGAAATCAGCCGCAGCAGCAGTTTGGAAATCCTGTACCACTCGGGTGACTTCGTCAAAAAGAAAAGTGTTGAGTGCAACTTCAGATTTGGCACTGTCCTATTGGGAAATGCTGCTCTTGGAGCTCTTTCCCTGCAAAACCCTCCTTTGGCGTTGTTTCTGTTTCTGGGTGGAATTGGAACGGACCTTGCGACCAGGAGCGCCTTTGATTGTCCACAAATGGTGAAACACGCGATTGAGTTGCCCGAGGCTGTCGAGGCCGACATCCATCAAAAATGCAACAAGGTTCTCGTATTGCCACCAAAGTTGGATGATGAGGATTTGTCATTATCCTATGCGCTGATTTCTGAAGCGCAGGAATTCGTCAAGAGGTTCGACAAAGAATGTCCGTCGTTCGTTTCACCTTCTGCCACGGCCTCTGCATTGAAAAGGTCTTCGGTGGATGATGGCGTGTTTTCCGAACTGTTTGCCGCCCGGATGGAAAAAAAGTTGGTGCAGATTGTCCGTGACTCCGGTGCAAATCGCGGTGTGGATATGCAGATAGCACGAAAAAATCAGGGCGAGATTGAAGTCGTTTTTGCTCTGAGAGACTTGTACTCGAAAACCGAAATTGCAAACTTCAAAAAGGTGTTCACGAGTCAGAAAATCGAAAAACTGAAGGGTGGTTGGATTTCGAGGTATCTGGGAAAGTCCTTGAGACTTGTTCCAAACAGCTTTGCATTGTTGACAACCCAGCCCAATCTGACTTTGACAACCAAACTGGCGACCGTTGATCAACCAATTAAACGTGAAAGTTTTATCGGCATGTTGAGTTTGACTTCGGTCCAACATCCTGATCAGTACGACCCCTGGGATATGGCATTCGATTTTGGTCCATCGGCGTTTTTTGATTCTATTCGCAACCGAATTTCATTCGATGAAAAAGATGAAGCTGCGCAAGCTTTTGTAAAAGACAATCCGGAAGCTGCCAAAAGCACTGACTTTACAGGCTATGCGTTGAGTATTCCGGTGGATGCGATTTTGTCGTTTCACACGCCAGCTGGCGCATTCCGGTTATTTGGTGGGGGCGGGCTTGGCCTTTTCAAATCGACTTCGAGCGAGCCTGTTTCAAAAAAACTTCAGGCCTTTCCTGCGGTGCATCTTGGCTTGGATTGGGTTGGGTATGCGACCAAGAATATTTTCTTTCAGGTTGGCTACCATGGAATTGCAAGTCTTTCAGATCGAGCGCTTGAACAAAGGCAGTTTCATGGATTTGAAGGTTGGGCGTCAGTCACTTTTGGGGCTGGATATTTTTTTCCCGACACACAAGGCTATCTTGAATCGATGTTTGCAGGAAATCAGTGAATAATTCTGAAAAAAGGCTTTATCCGTTGTTTGACACGCACGCACACGCCGATGCTTTCGTGCCGGAAGAGTGGACTCGTGTTTGTGAAGCGGCTTTGCGCAGAGGTGTTCAGGGGCATCTGAATGCAGGAGTCTGGTGGGATCAGCTGAAAAAAGTTCTCGCTGATTTTTCGGCATGGACAGTGCCAATGTCGGTAAATGCAGAAGCCTTTGATGATTTGGTGACAAACTCAACTCGTTACATCGTCCTTCCGTGTTTGGGATTGCATCCGATGGAAGTGGCGCTCCGTTGGCGCGATGAAAGTGGCAAATTCGATTTGAGTAGAGCCCGAAGTGACGTTGAAAATTTAAAAGGCGAAGCAACGAGGCTGAGACAGTGGATTTGGGCGGTGGGCGAAACCGGATTTGATTGTGCAAAAGAAGTTGTGGCTGGCTGGAGTGCAAAAGAAGAACTTCTTCTTGCTCAACAGTTTGCTTTTGATGCCAGTATTGAGGTTGCGCTTGAGTTGAAAAGACCAGTCGTTGTTCACAGTCGTTCTGCTTGGCAAAGAACCTTGCATGGGTTGGAGTGCGCGCTGGCGCGCGGTCTTCATGGATTCATGATTCATTGCTACGGCGGTCCTTCTGCTGATTTAGATTGGGTCTCGCGGCAGGGTGGGTTCGCCAGCTTTGGTGGAGTGCCAACCTGGCCCGCTGCTAAAAAAGTGAAGCAGTCTCTTTTGGTGTGCCCCGACGAGGTTCTTCTCTTGGAAACGGATTCTCCGGATTTGCCGCCCCAACTGAAGACAGGCGAGCGTCCGGCGATGAACGAACCCGGATTTCTAACGGACATTCTTGAGTTTGCGAGCCACGCCCGTGGCCAAACTCATGACCAATTGATAGCTTTGAATTATCTGAACCTGCGTCGGTTTTTGTTTGGTAACGACTGACGAAGAACGGATGGCGGATTTTTGCCCTCGATAAAGAGCTACTTACAAATTCAATTCCCATCCACCATCGCGCAAGACTCGAACTTCACCATCTTCACTCAGATCAAGGATTGTTGAAACACTCAAGGGCAAGGGCTCGTCACCGGCAATCAGGAGTTTGATTTTGTTTTGTGAATGCCTGAGGACTCCTTCGGCACTGGTCCACCATCTCTCGAGAGCTTCATCCCCAGGCTCATCCACATAACCTTCCGCCAACAGTTCCTCGCCGTCGGTGACACTCGTGACCATCAAGGGTGTTTCCAGGGCCTGACACAATGCCTGGGCCACGGGATGGCCTGATATGCGGATCCCGACTGTGCTGCGGAATTCACCGGTGCTCATTTTTGGCGTGTTTTTATTCACCGGAAGAATGAGCGTGAAGGGTCCGGGCAGGACACGATTGACGACTCTGTATGCAGAGGTCGAAAGTTGGGCAATCTGAGCGACTTGATTTGCATTCAAGCAGAGCAAACTGAAGGGTTTGTGGCGAGGGTGAGCCTCGCGCAGCTTCAACAGCGAAGGGTGCGTTGATTTGTGCTCTGCGATTCCGGCGTAGCAGTAACCTGTTTCTGTGGGCAGGACGATGACTTCGCCTTTTCGCAATGTATCAATAGCCCGATCCACGTGCCGCTGATTGATGGTTTTGCCAACGCAGACGAGAATTTCGCTCACAAATGCTCCAAATAAATGCACTTTAAAAGGCGCGAATGAACCGGTTTTGGCCTTGATGTTCTGGTCAATTATGCGACCCTTCTATCCAGTTGCGAAGCACAGGTTGTCAAATCGGGCGCCACCATCCGAAGTCGGGCGGTGGATGAGTTGACATCTGACTTGCGATGTCTTTGTATGTGCATGTTTTTGTAAGAATCTGCACAACTTCTAATCACCAGCCGTTGAATGAACGGAGGCCCTGAGCCGATGGACAATGCGAATCCGTTTTACGCCGATCTTGTCACGCAATTGAAATCAACCTTTTCTGGAATTGAACTCAATTTCGAGGAAAGGGCAGACAAGCGTCATGAGCAGACAATCACCGTTGGCAAAGATCAAATTCTTGCTGTCATGGAAGTGCTGAAGAGCAAGTTCGGCTTCGACTTTCTGATGGACGTGTGCGGTGTTGACTGGCCTGGTCGGGAAAAACGTTTTGACGTTGTCTATCATCTTCTCAACAAAGAGTTGAACAGACGCTTGCGTGTCAAATCGGCTGTGGGAGAGGGCGAGTCGATTCCAACCATGACAACGGTTTGGGCTGGTGCCAACTGGTTTGAACGCGAAGCATTCGACATGTTTGGCATCAAATTCGAAGGACATCCCGACCTGCGCCGCATTCTTTGTCATCAGGAATTCGTTGGGTATCCACTCCGCAAAGATTACCCCGCCGACAAAATCCAATCGATGTCGGGAGCGCCACTCGAGCATACGTTTGAGGCTGACCGCGAACGTCTGATGCGAAAGCACGATGATGATCTCATGTGGATCAACATCGGCCCCGCGCATCCGGCAACACACGGAACGCTGCGATTCATGGCCGTCATCGACGGTGGTGAGATGATCAAAGAGTGCGATGCCGAAATCGGCTATTTGCACCGTTGTTTCGAAAAAATGTGCGAGACGCACAATTACAATCAAATCATTCCCTACACGGACCGACTCAATTATTGTTCGGCGCCAATCAACAACAATGCCTGGGCCGCGACAATCGAGAAGATGTTCGGCGTCACGGTTCCACCCAAGGCCACCATGATGCGCATGGTTCTGGATGAATTGTCGCGCATCATTGACCACTATGTTTGCATCGGTACCAACGCGGTTGACCTTGGCGCTCTGACCGGCTTTTTCTACATGTTCAACGAGCGTGAAAAAGTTTACACCTTGTTCGAAAAACTCTGTGGAGCACGTCTGACGGTGTCGCTCACACGCGTTGGCGGACTTGGCTTCGACCTTCCGCAGGGCTGGATTCAGGATGCCAAAGAAGTTGTTGAGCACATTGCCAAAACCCATGAGGAAATGGACAAGCTGCTCACCACCAACCGAATTTTTGTGCAGCGAACCCGAGGTGCCGGGGCCATCGATCGCAAGACCGCAGTTCAATGGGGCTTCACTGGTCCTTGCTTGCGTGCCACAGGCTACGAGCTCGATTTGCGCAAGCATGATCCCTACTACTTCTACGATCAGGTAGAATTCGATGTGCCGGTTGGTGAAAAGGGTGACACCTACGATCGCTATCTGGTGCGTATGGAAGAAGTTCGCCAGAGTATCCGTATTCTTCGCTGGTGTTTGAACAACATGCCCGAGGGACCAATTGCGATCGACAACAAGGCCATTTCGTTGCCAAGCAAAAAAGACGTCTATGGCAACATCGAGGGCCTGATGAATCACTTCATGTTGATCATCAACGGCGTCCAGCCACCCAAGGGTGAAGTTTACCACGCGGTAGAAGGAGCCAACGGGGAGTTGGGCTTTTACGTGATTTCCGATGGCACAGGCACACCCTATCGTGTGAAGTGTCGTCCTCCCTGTTTTGCGTTGATGAGTGGATTTGCTCAGATGTGCATTGGTGGACGTTTGGCTGATGCCGTCGCTGCGCTGGGATCAATCAATATCATTGCCGGAGAACTCGACCGCTGAGGTCGACATCGAGGAATCAAGAAATGGCTTCATTTTTTTCGGCTCAACTGAACGACAAGATCAAAGGATATCTTGGCCGCTATGAAACAAAGCGTTCGAGTATTCTTCCCATCCTGCATGCAATCCAGGACGAGAACGATTGGATCTCGGCCGACGCTGTCCAGGCCCTCGAACAAGAGCATGGGCTGAGTGTTATTGATGTGAATGAAGTTTTGAGCTTCTACACGATGTACCGCAAGACTCCGCCAAAGCCTTATCGCCTTGAGGTGTGCGGCAGTATTTCGTGCTGGCTCAACGGCGCCGATAAAACCATTGCGTCGGCAAAAGAATATATTTCCCAGGCAGAGAAAAACGGAAAGCCTGTTCCATTTGAGTGCCATAAGGTCGAATGCCTTGGCGTCTGTGGATACGCGCCCGTGGCGTTGGTGAACAAAGATCGTCATCTCAACGTGACGCCCGAGCTCGCCCGCAAGCTGATCGACGACTACAGTAAAAAAGAACTTCCCGCAGCAGCAAAAAAATGCGCAGCCGATCTCGGTGCGCTGGCCGCCAAGAAGTAAGGAGTGCAGCATGCCGGTGATGAACAGCGCCTTCAATGGCCGCCAACCGAACGAATTCAAGATTCTGACCGAACTCGAGGGCGTACCCAACAGCCGTTCTCTTGAGGTCTATAAAAAGCATGGCGGATATGCCGCGCTTGAAAAAATCCTCAAAGGCAAAATGAGCCAAGAAGAGGTCATCAACATCGTCAAAGCATCGGGTTTGCGCGGTCGTGGCGGTGCGGGCTTTCCAACGGGTATGAAGTGGGGATTTGTGCCCAAAGGTGAAGGTGAAAAATACCTCATCACCAACTTCGACGAAGGTGAACCCGGGACTTACAAAGACCGCTACATTGCCGAACTCAATGCGCACATGTTGGTCGAAGGCAAGCTCATCGCAGCCTACGCCATTGGCGCGTCCAAGAGCTACATCTACCTGCGCGGTGAGTTTTATGACGAAATCGCATGGTGCGAGCAGGCCATCAAGGAAGCCTATGATGCTGGTTATCTGGGCGACAACATCCTTGGCTCCGGTTTCAAACATCACATGGATGTTTATGTTGGTGCCGGTGCTTATATCTGCGGAGAAGAAACCGGACTCATCAGTTCCTTGGAAGGCAAAAAAGGCCAACCAAAGCTCAAACCACCGTTTCCTGCCGTCAAGGGATACCTTGGCAAGCCGACGATTGTGAACAACGTTGAAACGTTGGCTGCCGTGCCTTGGATCATTCGCAACGGCGCTGAAGCGTATAAAAAATTCGGAACCGAAAAATCAGCAGGCACCAAATTGTTCAACATCAGCGGACCCGTGGTGCGTCCGGGTTGTTATGAACTGCCGCTCGGCTATCCACTCAAGCGATTCATTTATGAAGACTGCGGTGGATTGATTGGTGGAAAGAAACTCAAAGCCGTGATCCCCGGTGGTGCTTCGGCGCCTGTTTTGACTGCTGCTGAAGTTGAAAACATGACCATGGACTACGAAGCTTTTGCAGGTGCTGGAACCATGTTGGGCTCGGGCGCGGTCATTGTGATTCCTGAAGACGTGAGCATGGTGGAAGTGCTCGAGAACCTGATGCACTTCTTCAAGGATGAATCCTGCGGACAGTGCACACCCTGCCGCGAAGGAACGGGATGGTTGCTCAAAATGTCGCGCGGTATTCTTAATGGAGAAGGTCAACCGGGCGACGAACAAAAAATTGCAGAGGTGGCTGGCAAAATGATGGGCCGCACCATTTGCACTTTCTCGGATGCAGCTGCAGGTCCTGCGCGCAGCATTCCGCAAAAGTTCGCTCACGAGTTTTTGGAATACTACAAGAAAAAGAGCTCTGCTCACGGACAAGGGTGAAGGCGATGTCGAATCAGATCACGTTGAGCATCAACAATCAATCAGTCACAGTTCCGGCCGGCAGCACCATCATGGAAGCAGCGCAAAAAGCTGGAGTCTCTGTGCCGCATTTCTGTTGGCACCCGGGCTTGTCCATCGCCGGTGTTTGCCGCTTCTGTATGGTCAAAGTTGAAGGCATGCCCAAGCTGCAAATTGCCTGCAACACTCCGGCCAGCGAAGGCATGAAAGTCGACACTGTTTCGGATGAAGTCAAAGACACCCACAAATGGGCTCTTGAGTTTCATCTCATCAACCACCCGTTGGATTGTCCGATTTGCGACCAGGCCGGTGAATGTGAATTGCAAAATTACTACATGAAGGTCGGCAAGTACCAATCGCAAATGGAAGACCAGAAGGTTCTCAAACCGAAGGCACTCGACGTTGGCGACACACTTGTTCTCGACACCGAGCGCTGCATTTTGTGTTCGCGCTGCGTCCGGTTTGAAGACGAGGTCACAAAAACCAGCACTTTGGGTATTTTCAATCGCGGTGATCAGGCAACGATCGGCACTTATGGCGATCGCAAAATCAAGCATAACTACAGCTACAACCTCGCGGATATCTGCCCGGTTGGCGCGTTCACGGCCAAGGATTTTCGCTTCAAATGCCGCGTTTGGTTCCTCAAGGAAACCAAAACCGTTTGTCCGGGATGTTCAACGGGCTGCAGTGTAAATCTGTTCCAAAATGGAAATCAGCGCGAATATTATCGCTTGAAGCCACGTCACAATGCTGATGTGAATGGTCACTGGATGTGCGACAAAGGCCGTTTGATGTATGAACACCTCAACGCATCATCCCGATTGGCAGCGCCTGTTCTTTCCGGACAAAACGTGACTCCCGCTGCAGCAATGCAAGCTCTTGCTGACGCGAGCAAGGGCGTGGCGGCCGAGAAAGTCGCAGTGGTGCTGACGGCTCAATACACCAACGAAGAGTACGCGGCAGTCGCGGCCGGCGTGAAGTCGTTGTTCAAGGGCTCAGCCAAGGTTTATGTTTGGCGGGACGAATCCGAGAAAGCCGAAGACTTTGATGGCATCCTTTATCGGGGTGACCACAATCCCAATACGCGCGGGATGAACGATGTGCTCAAGGAACAAGGTTTGGCTGCGACGATTCTCAAGGGAGATTTCTCTGCACTGGCACTGGCAGCACCCGAATTGACCTTCGTGTTCGGACCAGAGGTTGAGTCCGCTTACCCGAACCTGAAGGGTGCTTTGGGACGGTTTGGCGAGTTGAAGAAGGTCGCCTATTTCGGAAACAGCTTGAATGAAGCTGCCAAGAAATTCTGGCTGAGAATGCCAGTCAAAACGTTTGCAGAGAAGAACGGAACCTTTGTCAATTTCAATGGAGTTGCGCAGAAACTCAAGGCGAACGCACCTGTGTTTCCTGCGGTGAAGGCTGTCGATGAATACGTGGGCGATCTGAGCAAGCTTGCTCAGGCGTCTGTTTGAGAAACGGGGAAAATGACGCATGGCATACGTGAACGTCTCTCGAGATCCCGAGCGCAATTTCAAGAATGGATACCTCGCAACATCGCTTTTGGGGTTGGGCACAACGCTTGTCACCTTCACCAAACAGGTGTTCGGCCTTGAGGAATCCAACACTGTCCAGTGGCCTGAAGTGGAATACCAGTATTCTGAACGCTTCAAGGGAGCCCATTTCCTGACCAAACGTCCCGACGGCCGTGTACGCTGCACGGCGTGTTTCTTGTGCGCTACAAACTGCCCTGCGCAGTGCATCACAATTGTTGCGGGTGAAAGCCCTGACAAGGGTGTTGAAAAGTACCCTGCGCGTTTTGAAATCGACATTCTGCGTTGCGTGTTTTGCGGATTCTGCGAAGAAGCTTGTCCTGTGGACGCCATTCGCATGGGGCCGGAATACTCGATGGCGGGCATGACCGAGCAAAAGTGGGTTTACACCAAAGACTACCTGCTCGAGCGAGAAGCTCTGAAGCGCAAAGTTGGCGAACGCCAGGTCTCTAAAAAAGATGAAAACACCAAGCACGAAACTGTGCAAAGCTCACTGCCTGGAATACATTTGGGTCACACCGACGGACATTGATTTTTCGGGTACAGCCATCGATCTTCAAAACGGAGCCGGCGCAAAATTCGCCGGCTTTACAATTTCCTCTGCCTTTCCTGGCGGAGTCCAAAACAGCTGCAATGCAATTTCAGTCGCCGGGCCTTGGAAGTATTGAATCCGCAGGTCATGAGAACCTGCACTTAGAGTTGCGCTACCTTGTTTTGAAGATGCAGGATGTTGCCCATCGTTGTCGATGATGAGTTTGCCATCGATGAACAAGATGGCTCCATCGTCACTGTGAAGTCTGAAGTTGTGTTGGCCTGCTGTGCCGACAACCAGTTTGGCTCGAGCATCGATAGCAAACCATTCAAACAGATTTGGAATTCCCGGAAAGCCATTGGTGAAGTCCCGCACAGGAACATCAAAATGTGTCATGCAGATTTTTGTTGCGTAGATGCCGTTTGCGAATTCCTTGGCCAGACTCTCGGCGCCACTCTTCAGTTTGAACACCTTTGCTGTGATAGGTTGGTTTGCACTCGCAACATCGTTTTCTTTGCATGTTTGAAACGGATCTCCAGGATTTGATGTTTGCGGTGGAGTTGCGTTTGCGGTCGCGCTGGCGGCTGGCGATGGAGTTGCTGTCGCGGCTGCCTTTGCCACAGCTTCCTGGTTGGCGTTGGCTTTTTGTGTGGGAGTTTTGGGAGTGGGCTTGTTGTAGGCGGAATTGTAACCACCGGCGTCGGTGCATCCGGTGAAAATGGCAAATGACGTCAGTAGAAAAACTTTCATCATGCGACCGCTCTTCGTTGAGTTGATGAGTTGGTATCGGCATTTCGTTGTCTGTATTTGAGAGACTTCTGTAGTTGTATGAAATTATTAATTTTCTCT
>JBDLRR010000192.1:0-9641 GCA_039799985.1 Pseudomonadota bacterium
AGCTTGCCAGAGAATTGCGACGATTGGGTGCCAGGGTCAGATTCATTGCAACTGAGACCGCTCTGGAATTCGTTGGCCGAAAGGCATTGGAATGGGCCAGTGACAACCCGGTGATTCTAGAATCTTCAGGCCTGGCGCAGCACATTGCAACAGATGAGGCAGTTTTGGTCTTTCCGGCCACTGTCGACCTGATCGGAAAAGCAGCTCATGGAATATGCCCGGATGCATGCAGCACTTACATTCAAAGTGCACTTGGTGAACAGCTTCCCGTTTTTTTTCTACCAACAATGCACGACTCATTGAGAAATTCGCCCGCATTCAAAAACAATGTTTCCACCTTGTCTGCATTTCCTTCTGTCAGCTTTATTTCTCCCAGAGTTGAAGAAGGAAAGTGGAAAGCACCATCAACCGAAACACTCGCGCTTGAATTGGCATATCAGTTCAATCGGCTCCGTTGGCAAAAGACAGATGGCCTTTCACCGGTCGCGATTGTCACATTGGGTGGAACACATTCGAACATCGACGTCGCAAGAACCGTTACGAACCGTTCAACAGGAACTCTCGGCTCATTGGTCACCAGAAGCCTTCTTGAGAATGGCATCGCTGTCAAAGCGCTTTGCGGCAACATGAGCGCAAAACTGGATGATTGTTCGGGTCTCGAGCGAATAGATGCAGCAGAGTTCAATGACATGCAAACTCAACTCAAAAAACACTGCAGCGATTCGGAAGTTTCTGCACTTTTTCATCTTGCTGCGGTTTCCGATTATGCGGTTGAAAGTTCATCAACTGCGAAGCTTCCAAGCTCAGAACCGGAGCTGAATCTGAAACTCAAACACCTCCCAAAACTCATCAGTATGCCAGAGATTGCAAACGTAGAGTACCGCGTTGCCTGCAAGTTCACATCCAGCAACGATGAGAGCAGTCTTACCAAAGCGCGTGCCCTGATAAACGATCACAAACTGAATTCGGTTTTTTGGAATTGGGGAGAATCTGCATTCGGAAGCGGATCAACGAAAGAAGGTCTCATTCTGCATGCCAATGGGTCCCAAACTGTTGCCACGGGAAAGCTGAATACAGCTGAACTCATGGTGAAAAATCTGGTATCCTACTTGAAAAAGGCAAATAGCGAAAAATGAGCAGCTCAGAAATAGGTAACATTTCAATGGTTCAAAGTGAAACGACCAGGTCGGTGATGCGTACCCCGATTACGGGTATTCTGTCTGCGCTTTATACTTGGCTGATCATCACGTTCCTGACGATATTTTTTGCAACGCTCGTTGTCGTTTGCTCTCCGATCGCGGTGATGTTCGACAAGCGAAGAAACATGCTCCACAAAATCGCCACGGCTTGGGCAAAGTCGATTGCAATCAGCAATCCTTGGTGGAGATTTGTTGTTGAAGGCAGAGAAAATCTGCCGGCAGATGACAAACCGGTTGTCTACGTTGCAAATCATCAGAGCCAAGCAGACATCATCAGTGTCTATCTAATTTCCAAGCAGTTTCGATGGCTGGCAAAAGACTCGCTGTTTAAAGTTCCGTTTTTGGGTTGGGCAATGGCAGCGGCTGGTTACGTGCCGGTAAAACGCGGAGATAGACGCTCACACAGCGACTGTATGCGGAAATCTCTTGAACATCTTTCGGCAGGAACATCGATGCTTTTTTTCCCGGAGGGAACAAGGTCGCCAGATAGTCGCTTGTTGCCGTTCAAATCGGGGGCATTCAAGCTTGCAAAGGACGCTGGGGTGCCAGTCGTTCCTCTGACCCTTCAAGGTGCTTCAGATTTGCTTCCCAAAGGCTCACTGATACCCTCAACAGCAGAGGTCAAGATTACGATTCATCCCCAAATCAGCTGCTCGGATTTGACCGAGGCTGATTTGATTTTTGAGACCCGAAGGGTCATAGAATCGGTGCTTCTGAATAAGACGAATTGAAATTGTCGCCGACTCCTTCCCGTTCCAACTGACTTCTTTGCTGACTGATGATAGGATCTCTGCAAACTTTTTTGCAGTGGAGATTTGGCGTGGGATTCAGACATTTTTTTTGCGCAGCGGTCACACTTTCAGGCGCTTGTCTGTCGCTTGCCAGCTCTTGCGTGAGTGCTGAAAAGGGCAATGAAACTGCCCCCAATTCTATGAAACCAACCAACTGTAAACTCTCCCCAAAAAAACTCGATTGGTCTGATAAAAAACCGCCAAAGCTGGTTTTCATCAGCATCGACAGCTTGAACGCGGCCGGATTGAATGAATATGTCCCAAAGTTATCCACTGCACATCCAGATGGATTCAAAAGGATCCTGGCCAATTCGAACAACAACCACGCCTTGATTGTTCACAATCCAACAATCACCTCGTCATCACACACGTCGACAATCACATGCTCCAGCGCAGAGAAACATGGAGTGTTTGCCAATGCACAATGGAATGGAGAGAAGACCGTTAGCGGTTTCAATATTCCTATTCAGACTGAAACATTTCCCACGGCTATCAGTAAAGCGGGACTCAAAGTGGTCACTGCTGGATACCCAACCCTCGACAACTCGGAACAAGGTCGACAAGTTTCAGAAGGATTTGCCTACGGTGACACTCATTCACAACCAACGGTCGTGAAGCTGAGCCGTCAAGCTGCTACGACGCATGCCTGGCTGGACTCCAACGGCAAGGAAATTTCAAAAATTCTGATTGAACTGGGTGGCAACAACAAACTCCAGCTCAAGTGTCTGGATGCGAATTGCAGAGTTCTGAACCCGCTCAACGATGGACTGAGCCCAATTGAGATTCTGAGCGGCAAGCGCAAGAGCACAGCATATATTTTACCTTTGGATGAAAATTACAGCCAAGTCTATATTTCACAACTTGCCAGCAACAATTCTTTTCCGGAGTCGGTCGCTGCCACTCTGGACGACTGCGGAATTGTTTTTTCTCCTGGGAAAGACGTATCTCTTGCCAGATTTGGCGCGAACGCTGTCGTGGCGGGAATGGAGCACAGGCTCAATTTTTTTCGCGATGCCTGGACACGCTATTTGCCAAGCACGAATGCGGATGCGATTTTCCTCTACCTGGAAGACATGGATGCGCTTCGTCACCAGTTTGCTGGCGATGACAAAGCCAACCCCTTGGTGCTGAAACATTTGGAAAAGCTTGACCAGCTTCTGGGAGAATTTCTTGCATCGCTTCCAAAAGAAACAAACGTCGTCATCATGGGCGACCATGGCATGTCAACCGTGCAGCTCGAACTCAACATCAGAAAAATCCTGCCAAAGGAAGCTCTTGAAAATGGCCACATTGTAGTATCAGGGGGAACTCTGCTTCTTTACGGCAAAAATGCACAGGCCGGTAAATCAATCTCGACTGTTCCAAATTCAACAGATCTCAAATGGCTCACGGCCACGAAGAATACGCTGGAAAGATTTCGACTTGATGACGAGAAAAAGCGTGTCTTTGAGCAAGTGCTGCTCAAAGACTCCAAAGAAATGAAAGACGCAGGCCTTAACCACGGCAGTGCTCCATTTTTGATTGCTTTTGCAAATGACCTTTACGCTTTGCAAAATTCAATGGAAGACAAGCTGATTTTGTCTGATTTGGAGAACAGCAAGCTCCCGCCTCCACGTCCGCGTGGACAACATGGTCACTACAATCAGAACTCTTCGATGAAATCATTTCTATCAATTTGGGGTCCTGAGATGAATGCAGTCGGCGCAAACAACATCAAACAAAACATCGACGTTGTTCCTGCTGTTGCCAAGGCATTGGGCTGGCCTGCACCACAGCAATGTCGCGGACGGAATCAGCGATGATTCGTTATTTCGTTCTCTCAACAGTCGTTCTCGGAGCTTGTGCCACCTATACCGATCAAACCGCTCAAGTCAGGAACAAGCTTATCCACGGGCAAACCACTGAGGCACTTCAAACACTAGAGTCAAGTTCAATTGCTTCAAGAAAGAGAGATGAAGTTTTGTTCCGTATGGAGCGCGGCATGCTCCATTATCTTTCAGGTAACTACGACCGGGCAAACAAAGACTGGGAGAGATCATTCCGGCGTTCTGAAGAGCTCTATACGCTCAGCTTGTCCAACACCGCCGCGAGTCTCGCCGTATCGGAAGACATGACTGATTATGAAGGTGAAGATCATGAAAGAGTTCTTCTTCCCATTTTTTCTTCGATGTCCTGGTTTTCCACGGGTGACTTGAATGCAGCGCTGGTCGAAATAAGAAAGGCATATAACCTCATCACCAAGTTGAAGCTCGATAATGAAGCTGAATCAGGACGTATTGATGGCTTCCCATTCCTCGTCTCAGGTCTTCTTTATGAAGCCAATTCAAACTGGGATGCAGCGATCATCGAGTACAGAAAGGCCTTGAAGTTTTATCAAAGATCACCCCGGGACACATTCAAAGGAGTTATTCAGCTGACTGCCGATTCTCTTTGGAGAATTGCCGAGTTCCGTAATCGAAGAGAACTGGTAGAGGAACTCGAAGGTGCGGGATTCTCGAGACCGGCAGACGATTTGAGAACTTTGATGGCGAAAGGTGAAGTCTTTTTGATTGTGGAAGGTGGACAAAGTCCAATCAAAGTTCCGCGTGACCACACTGTTCAGCATAACAATGGAATCACGAATGTCTCGTTTCCAGCCTACCAGGCAATCACACGCGCCAACTCAAGCACAAGAATTTTTTGCGATGGAAATGAATGTGATCGCACAGCAAAAGCTTCAGACATTGGAGCTTTGGCCGAGACCGCACTTGAAAAACGACGTCTCAGGGATTTTGCGAAACTCGTTGCCCGCATTGCCGTCAAGGCTGGAACACAAGCAATGATCAAAAAGCAATTCGGAGAAGCAGCAGGCTTGGCAATGATGCTCACGAACGTCGCCACAGAAAGAGCTGATACGAGAAGTTGGACGCTGCTGCCCGAAAACATCCAAATTGCGCGTATACCTGTAAAACCCGATATTCCGGTTAAAATATCGTCTGCCAACACCAACACGATCCAAGGCAATTTGTGGACCGTAAAAGTACCCAAGGGTAAAAAGAAATTTCTGCGACTGAGAACGATGTACTGAAATTCAATGGCGAGCAATCCAGCCGTATTCGGCCATCAACCCTTGCACCAACGCCGGCGCGTCGAATGACACCAAGCGCTCTGCCCCATGACTCAGTGGCATTGTGGTCCGCAACAATGTATGGACTTGGGTCTTCATGTCGACATCTGGATACTGCGAGGCTGTCATCGCCAATACAGCAGAAACCTGCGCCGCCGCGGCTGAGGTTCCACTCATGAACCCATAATCATTGCGGGTGAGGGTCGAAAAAATCCGCTCGCCCGGGGCCATCAAAACTGTGCCCAAATCGTTTGATTCCAGATTGCTGAACCAAGCTGGACGAGAGCAAAAATCCAGAGCGCCAACAGGCAACAATGTACCTGGGAGGTCCTGATAGCGGCTTACCCACGACGCCGGATAGACACGATGCGCAGCTTGCTTTCGACCGGTCTCGAGATTTCCGGCTGGAACCACAATAACCACGTCGTGTTCAAGTATTTTTCGAATTCCGGACTCAAGGCTCTCAAGAAACTCAAGCGGAATTCCGTCCGATTCAAAGAAGGCCCACGAAAGGAGAACTACCCGCGTAGACCTGCTTCCAGTGCTTTCTTGAGCCAACAGTGAAACTTTGATCGCCTCCAATCCATCGAGCACTTCTTGCCCTGAAATTCGCGGTCCATCTTGAGTCGGAAAGACTGACAAAGGAAACAAAGTTGAGTGCAGACCTGGAATGACACCCACAGTACCGTCACCATTTCGCAGTGCAGACATGGTCCCAAGAACGTGTGTCCCGTGGGAGTCGGGCTGGAGAACCGATTTTCTTCCAACCTGCTTGACTTTGACCACCCCAACCAAATCTGGATGAGACGTGTCTGCCATTGAATCACTCACCCACACTTCGCCGTAATGCTCGCCTGGATTCAACAACGCTGCATCCCAGATTCTTACCGGAGAAGGGGTGAGTGGGTTGGTCTGAGGGCAGGTCGACGACCGGTTTGCTGCACGTTTGCCCAAATAGTCAGGACTCATCCAGTATGAGTTTTCTTCAGACTGTGCCCCGCGTGCAGAATTCAAATTCTGATCCACCGTCAATGGAAAACGCTCGAACCATGGATTGGGCCACGACAGAAGATGCCATTGCAATGCAAGTCCACCATCCTGCACTGGAACAACGTTCATTGCCTGCAAACGGCCCCAAACCCCGTTGGAGGGAAAATGAGCAGGAAAGCGCAAACCGGAGGCATGCTCTGGTGATTTCGCACTCAGACTGAATGAACTCACAGGAACCATCTGACCCAAGACGAAGGACAGTCCAAATGCCAACAAGAGTCCCAAGCCGACAACCCAAGGCACCGTCAGGTTTTGTGGCCTGACTGGCACGGATGACAGAAATCTCTTAATAATTGGGTGCACGGCAATTCTCCAACCTTGGTAGCTGGATCGGAAAATTTTGCCGAATCATTAGTTTTTCTTTGATTTTTCGCGCATTCGAGCGCTCTGTGAGGGGTTTTTGTCTGATTCTGAAAACGCTCAAAAGGACCATACACTCGCCCTTAAAAAGAGCGGTTTTTTCCTTTGGTTACAGCTAATTAAAGAATACAAGCGAGATTACTTTTTGAGCCTGGCAGCTGGTCTTCTGTCGATCATCCCGGCCACCGCCTTGGTATTGCTCGTCACCTATTCCATTTCCGTTCTGCAAGGCTCTCCAAGGCCGATAACGTGGGCCGAACTGTTAGGAGAACACGCCAGCCGATGGCTAGTGCCATTCGTCCGCAACACCCCTTATGAATCTGGCTTGAGCCTGGAATTCCAACGCTGGTTTATTGCACCCCTGCTGCTTGTTGTGGGCCTTTCTGGGAATTTGCTCAAATTCTTTCAGGAATTAAGCGTCGAGAATATTGGAGAAAAATGCACACGCGACCTGAGAAACAGGGTCACGACAAAATACATGAATTCGTCTTATACCGAGGCCAAGAAAACTTCTGGCTCTTTGATTGCAAGCTTTCTGGGCGACGACAGCCGAGAAATCAGACAGAGTTTCACAAGACTGTGTGGAAGTATTCCAGTCGAATTTCTTTCCTCGTTCATTTATTTGGCGATGTTGGCCCTGTTGGACACACAATTGTTTGTGTTGTTTTTCGCAATCTTTCTTCCGTCGGGTATCGTCATCAGAGCGAGCGGAAAATATCTTAAAAATCTGGCCCGCACCGGAGTCAATGTTCAAACAGAACTCACCCAGTCATTTCTCGAAAAAATGAAGGGCTGGCAGACAATTCAATCTTTCTCTTCGCAAGCAAACGAGCGCTCCAGATTCGAAAACAGAAATTTTGCGATTTTCAACATCTGGCGGAGATCAGCACGTGCCAAAGCGCTGTCTTCTCCGAGCGTCGAGTGGCTGGGTATTGCCGCGGGTGCTTGTGTGCTGATTCTTGCCCTTCGTAGAGTTGCCGAGGGAGCGCTTCCAAGCAGCATCTTGACCGCCTTTCTTGTGACCGTCGCCCAGCTGTCGAACTCATTTCAGACGTTGGTCAACCAATTCAACAATACCAAAAAGGGAACAGCCGCACTCAGGAGAATTTTCGAATTTTTGTTTGAATTTCAATATTCGACTGGAGCGAGTCCCACAGAATCTTCTCAACAGCTGCAGACGAAGCCCAAATCAATTCTCACAGATGCAAGCAGACTCGAATCAGCCAACATTTCGATTCGACACCCTGAACGCCATGAATCATTTCTTTGCAAAGATGTCGCATGTGAATTGGTTGCTGGCGACACGTTGTCCATTTCAGGACCATCCGGCTCTGGAAAGTCGACCCTCCTCGAATGCCTTGCGGGATTGCGCCAACCAGATTCTGGACGAGTCATACTTCGTCTGAATGAAAACACAGTGGTTGAGAATCCTTTTATCCCAGATCACCTTTCCATTGCGTACCTTTCCCAGGAGCCTTTTGTCTTCCATGGAACGATTCTCGAAAACATCCTTTACCCCGAAAAAGTGATTCAAGGCTCGCAGGATCAGCTTGCGCGGGCCAAGGATGCTCTCGAAAAAGCATGTCTTGCTGGAAAAGAGCCAACTGAAAATGCCTTGTTTTTGTCGGGTGGCGAAAGACAGCGGCTGGCTTTTGCCCGCGGTTTCATTCAAAATCCATCAATCTGGATGATTGACGAAGGAACATCCGCTCTCGACTCAAAGACAGAGATGGAGCTGATGGAAAATCTTCAGAAACATTCAAACGGATCTCTTAAGATACTCGTTGCCCACAGACCTGCACTGAAATCTTTTGCAAACAAGCAAATTCATTTCGGGAGCTGAACACCAGGGAGAAGCAAGATGACGGCAATTCAGGCGATCATCGCCGATCAAGAAATTCGTTCGCAAGCGTCGCTGTTCCAATCAAAGAATCCAGCCAATCTTGACGACGTTATTGGGACTTTTTCCAGTGCCGACATCGACGTATGTCGAAGTGCGTGCAACACGGCGAAGGAAGCCTTCAACGCATGGTCAAACACTCCCGCCCCGGTGAGGGCATCGGTGTTGCAGAATTTTGCTCATCTGCTTGAAAAGAACAAGACTCCGTTGGCACAGCTGGTCACCCGCGAAATGGGCAAACCGTTCAGAGAGGCTCTGGGAGATGTGCAGGAAGCAATAGATACTTGTTACTTTTTCATCTCGGAAGGCCGACGGCTTTACGGCCAGACAATTCCAAGTGAAATGCCAAACAAAGAACTGTTCACCTATCGCCGACCTGTCGGGGTGTTTGCCTGCATCACAGCTGGAAATTTTCCCGTAGCCGTTCCATCCTGGTATTTTGTTCCAGCACTTCTTTGCGGAAACACCTGTGTTTGGAAGCCCTCGGAAGACACACCTGAAACATCGCTCGCCTTTTACAAATTGCTTAAGGCAGCCGGCCTACCGAAAGGTGTTTTCAACGTTGTCTTGGGAGAAGGCCCATCCACAGGGGCCGCTCTCGTGCAGCTGGTTGACGAGGGATTGATAGACAAAGTCGGTTTTACGGGCAGTACCGCCGTCGGCCGAAAAATTGGCGAAATTTGCGGAAGAAACCTCCAGACACCTTGCCTCGAATTGGGCGGCAAAAACCCTCTGGTTGTTTCTCCGGATGCAAACCTTGAAGCCGCGCTCCACGGAGTACTCTGGGCTGCATTTGGCACTGCCGGACAACGCTGTACTTCACTTGGAAATCTCATCCTCCACAAATCAATCAAAGATTCGTTCCTGAAGCAGCTCCTTGAAAAACTCGCTGAAATTGAAATTGGAGATCCGAAATCGCTCAAGACTTTTTACGGACCACTGATCAGCCAAAAGTTTCTTGAGAGTCATATCGCAAATTTGCAAAACCTGGTGAAGCCACACCACAAACTCTTGACCAGCAAAAACGGAAAGATACAGGCTGCAGGTGAGTGGAAAAATTTTACCGGCGACCCCCAAAAGGGGCTTTATGCATTTCCAACCGTGGTCGACAACGTCAATGAATCCGACGAAATTTTCAAAACGGAAACGTTTGGTCCACTCATCAACGTCCTGCGTTATGAAACTCTGGATGAAGCCATCCACCTTGCCAATGCCACCGGCTACGGATTGAGCTC
>JBDLRR010000193.1:0-5045 GCA_039799985.1 Pseudomonadota bacterium
ATGGACAAGGACCCGACATCGGTCCTCAGTACCTGTCCGCACTTTTTCTCAATTCAGCTGAAGAACGTGCCGTTGCGGAAAAGCTCATCAGCACCCTGAAATCGAAAGGTTTCGCTGTGGCGACTCAACTGCGTCCCTCAGCCCGCTTTTGGCCTGCGGAAGACTACCACCAAAAGTATTATTTTCATCAGGCCAAAACACCCTATTGTCACATTTACCGCAAGATTTTTTGATTGAGTTTTTCAGCAACTTCGGCCGGAAGCCGCTCCGACAAACGAATTCCAGTACCGAGTGTTTTTGCCATTTCAGCATATTCAGCCAACGCTGACTCGAGAAAGTTCCCGCGTCGAACGCCCGAAATCAATCTATTCTTGGGTGTGTGACTCGACGGAACAAATTCGGTGGTCGTGACCTCGTAGCCGCTGCCCCGCGCCAACAAAACACGCATCGCATCTGTGAATGTGCTGCAGGAATCCCGACGCAACTCAGGTGAATGAATGAGTACAGAAAATGCGTTCTTGAAATTCTCGGCCGACATCCGCCGCCAATGACCCGCCAATTCGGCTTGACAGCACGGAGCCACTGCAAAGGCGTCGGCCCGCTCTTCAAACGCGAGTGCCAAAGCGTCATCTGTGGCTGTATCACAGGCATGCAATGCAACCACAAAATGAGGTCGCGAAGCCTTTCTTTCGTCCGGTGATTCGATCTGCTTTCGCCGATTTGCGTATTCTTCAACACTGACAGCTTCAAATTGAAGAAGACCATCCAAACCAAGCTCACGCGCACGCGTGGCAGACTTGCCTATCACGTCTTTGCGCGTATCAATGCCAACAATTGCTGCCGGCTTTTTCCAGACATTCTTGAAGCACCAGGCAAGAAGCAACGTCAGATAAGAATTTCCACAACCGCAATCGAGGATCCTGACCTCGGCAAACCGCTCGCTCAACGCCTTGATGGTAGGTTCAAGCAAACTCACCATATGGTTGATTTGAGCATATTTTCGAACAGCATCAGCTGGCATGCTGGCATCGGCGTTCAATAACCCGAGCGCTCGCAGCAACTCGCCTCCTGCCACCGGATCAACGATGTATTTCTTTCCCGACGTCACCTTGCGAACACGCTCGGGCGTCCAATGGTTGGCAACCTTTTGCGCAAAGGAGAGTTGTGTCACAGTCATGGAGTTCCTCATTTCCAGCAACGCCGCAATGTCGGGAGCTGACATGTCTCAGGGTGTTCCAAAAACTCGCGCCGAAGTCAAAGACCTTCAACATCTGAGGCAACTTTTTTTGGAGGCTCCAGGGCGACAGGGGCTTGAAGACTATTGGCAAGATGAATCTTTGCTGTCCCTTTACGACGCGACGTATGCCCGACGCATCGGTTGGAAATGGGAGGCTGTCCTGGCCGAACTTGAAAGTCGCGGCTGGCAAATCCCTGCAAACATCCGGCGCTGGCTGGACTGGGGTTGCGGATCGGGCATTGCCACCGAAACACTGATTCAGTTTGCCGCCGGGTCTCTGCCCGACGAGATCGTGGTCTCGGATCGCTCAAGAAAAGCGATGCAATTCTCGAGTCAAAAACTGGCCCCCATGGTCCCGAACTGCAAAGTGACGACGTGTCTGCCTGAAAACGCGATTACAAATCAAAACGATTTGGTTCTCATCAGCCACGTTTTGACCGAACTTCCGCAGTCCGGATTGGAAACTCTCATGAGCAGAATCATGCATGCCGGAGTGATTGTCTGGGTGGAACCTGGAACTCCCTTTTGCTCGCAACGGCTCCTTGAAGTCCGTGCGCGCCTTAAAGACACATTCGCAATTGTGGCGCCTTGCCCGCACCAAAAATCATGTCCGCTTGAAACCAGGGAAGGCGACTGGTGCCATTTCTTCGCCCCGCCACCTCCGATAGTCTTTCAAGATTCTTTCTGGGCCACTTTTGCCAAGGAAATGAACATCGATTTACGCAGCTTGCCAGTCAGTTTTCTGGTTTTGGAAAACAACGCAACAACTGGGAAGCTGCCAAGCGGACTCAGCCAATGCAAGCGACTCATTGCGAGGCCGCGTTTTCTCAAAGGTCATGCCAAGGCCATGTTCTGCAATAGCCAAGGCAATGCCACCATCGAGGATCTGCCGCAGAAAAAATTCAAACGCGAATTCAAGGAGTGGGAACGCGATTGTTTTTTTGTTCAGCTCACCAGCGATCAGGATTCCGATTGATAATGATTGCTGCCAGAACTTTGGGAACATAGTCCACTGTTTCTTCGGGCAACTGATCACGCAGCGCCCAGAAGTCGGGCTTTGGAGCGCGCCGGATTCTTGCGGCAATTGCTTTTCTTTCAATCTTGTTTTGACCAGCATTATACGAGGCAATCGCCAACATATAGCGATCAGTGCCAAATTGCTTGAGCAGAAGAGAAAGATACTCTGCGGCCGCCCTGGAACTCTTGGTCACGTCCACCCGTTCATCGACGTTTGATTTTGCGTCAACACGAAGTCCAAAATCGCGTGCTGTGCCGGGCATGAATTGCCAAAGTCCAAGCGCACCAACGGGGCTCAAAGCGTTGACGTTGAATTCAGATTCGACCCAAACCAGATAGCCCAATTCAACCGGTAGACCCTGCGCAGAAAGCGCTGACTGGATTTCGGACCAATATTTCTGCTTTTTCTCGAACAGTTTTTTGTGAGCATCGTTTTTTGTGAATCTTTCAATCCAGTACTCAACCTTTTTCTGGAATTGAGAATCCAGCGCCGACGGCGGCGTGTCGCCGAACCGCCGAGAGACGGTCACAATCTCGTCCCAGATGAAATTGCGCGGAGCCTCTGGGATTTGGGTTTGCGTCGGTAGTGATTGAATTTTCTGAACCAATGTCGGCTGTACCAATGGTTCATTGCGGGATGCAGGAACAGAGGGCGGTGCGGCCCTGAGTTTGGTTTTCTTTCCCACATACCACGCTGCACCAATCACAGCTGTTGCCAGGAGCTGCAACAACAAGACTTGCGGAATCAAAGAACGCTTCGGGCGGCGCTTCACATACCTGGACAAATCGGTCACGCGAGTCATCACGGCACTCGCAAAGCGCGACGGTTCGAGTGCATTCCATTGTGAACATTGAAAGCAACTCACTTGACCAACATTGATTTTGTCGCCAGTTGAAAATCGTGTTTTGCGTTCTATTTTTTTGCCATTGACGAATGTGCCGTTGCGACTGCCCAAGTCTTCGATCCACAATTGTCCGCGTTGGACCGAAATTCTGGCATGGTTCCGACTGACCATCACATCGTCATCAATTCTAATGAAGGTGCTGTCATTTTTACCAACGAATTTGCTCTCACCTTCACCTATTTCAAAGGTGCGGTCATGCAATGGTCCTGATATGAATCGAATGATGTAACGGCTCTTCATTCGCCCTCTTTGAAATCCACCCGGCAGACGTAGTCTCCCATACGGACAACAGTACCAGAACCCAGCAGCCGGGGCTCTGCCGTCAAAACGCCATTGACTCTATTTGTCCCGCCCTTCATGGGTACAAACAGGGCCTTGCGCTTGCTCACAACAATTTTTGCATGGTCGCGTGCGATTCCCCCACCCTTCAACCGGATCTGAATCGACCTTTTTGTGCCAACCAAATTTTCGCCCGAAAAAAGAGGAAATACAGCGCCTACTGCCGGACCTTGAATCACACTGAGCCGGCCGTAGCACTTTTCGTTGCGAAAGGGGCAATCCTGAAAAGTCCTTGAGACCACATATGAGCAATCACCACAGACATGAATTTTCCTTCTCAGTTGTATCCAGAAGAAGCCGCCCGTGAGCGAAAGAAGCCCGACAACCAGGACCATAGTTGCAAGATCTTTTCTCTTGGCCGCCTCAGCTATCTGGGCATTGCGCGCAAGCTCCTCGGGTGTCGGCTGAGCAACAAAGCCTTCAGCGCGAAAAAAGCCACTCTTCACAACATGACCGTGATAATTTGCGGTCAATTCAAAATCGATGGCATCCGAATAGGGCCGGATGGCCGTCACGTCGAATTCAAGAACATATTCATCATCGAGATACGAGCGGATGTTGTTGAGTGCAGATGACGGGTCTACGGTGGCTGCAACATTGGCTACAAAACCTCCCGATTTTTCAACTGCCGACGAGATCACACGATACAACTTCGACGCAGACTGCGGAGCATTCTGAGCCTTGATTCTGAGCCAGAATACTCTTGCTTTGAGCTTCGCCGCATCCGACAAGCAACGCCCCAATTCCGAAAAGCGAACATTGTCTGTGGTGTCGTCGGTCGAGACAACAATCAAATTCCTTTGCACGCCAATTGCGCCGTTCTGTTCGGGCACGACGTCAAGATCTCCAACCGCAGAGCAAACCGCAGACGTCAGCCCCTTTGCACCTGCCAGTACCGAAGCATCTAGAACGGCCCTTTGGATAGCCCGTGGATTTTCGGACTGTCCAGGCGCAACCCAAGCCAAGCGATTCACGTTGTCTTCATTGCCCATGCGAACCGAAAGCACATCCGATCGGAAACCTCCCAAAAAGGAGGCCACCGCTTTGCGAATCGCCTCTGACTGCTGCTGTCCCAAATCCGATTGAGATTCAAAAACAATCACCGTCTCGCGCGGCACCGGGGGTGAACGTGTGGCTACTGTGCTGAGTGATCGAACGTCAACAGGTGCCTCACTGGCCTCCTTTGCAAACAGTCGAAATGATCGGGCATCAAGTGTGTTGAGAAGATATCGTCCTTCTGCATCTGACTCATCCAAAAGTACAAACAGCCTGAGCATGCGTTTGTCGAAGACTTCTTGCGAACGAATGTTCAGCGTCCGCTTCAACGCACCACCCGAATGACTGACTTCGGGCGTCTGAGCATAAGCATCGCGCGCGACAGCCGTGAAGAGCAACAGTCCCCATAGAATGACGAGTCTGTTCATTTGAAACACCTCAACCGCAACCGCAGGGCACCCACCTGAAGAACATCCGCATCTTTGAGCACTCCAGGATCGACCAAGAGTTTGGAGCGCAGAACTTGGACGTTTGCCGACATTTGCCTGAGG